>NZ_CALFPF010000374.1 GCF_937919775.1 uncultured Gimesia sp. | reverse complement strand
CGTCTGAGTGGGCTTCCAGTACTCTCGATACAAGCTGCCTTTCAGTTAATTTATTGATAGTTACCGGATGACGAATCACGAGGCCTGAACCAACACGAAAATGATCCTGGGGTGTGTTTAGTTCCGCCATACTTGTTGTAAAATTCAAGTTTGCGCCGGAAGAATCCGGGAGGAGATGTAATGTTCCTCCCTTAAACAGCCAGTCCATTAATGAAACTTTTCGAACAGGGTCCCATCGCGGAACATGATCCAGAATCACTTCATCCAGAGAATCCGTTGCCGTGACATAAGGGGGAAATAGCTCTTCCGGGTACCGCATGAACTTACCTCCGCTTTGCGACAGCGAGGTGGTATTGGTAAGAATAATACGTGCGGGTGGAGCTTCGTCATTCTGACTATTGCCAGAATCTCTTCCAGTCCTGGAAATTTTACGACTGTAAATAAAACGCGGTCCCCAGTTAAGGGACCATTCTCCCTGCCCATCGTCAATGAGATAGGGATAAAATTGTATCCATTGTGAACTATAGGGCGCAAGGTAAACTTTCCGACAAAGTGGGGCTCCTACCTTGCTGCCACTGAATTGCAGACGATTCAATTGAATCAACTCATCAAATACTTCGGGAGTATTATTGCTCAGCAGTAGCGAAAGGGGAACACACTCGCCTTTCATCTGCTGATTTCCAAAGCCCCAGATTACTTCTTCTATATCCAGAGCATAAACAGAGGACGGTAAAAGTAACGCAATTCCTGCACAGCCAACCATAATACATTGGCGGCATCTTCTGTTTACAGATTCCGGTATATTCAAAAGTTGCTTCATCGTTCGGAACTCAAAAGAGACTGGCTATTCAAGGGGAGCACAGGAGATCGATCACTGTCTGACTCCTGGTTACCCAGTCGGCCAAGATTTTCATCGATATGGTTGCGGCATTGAGCACGAAACAGATAATAGCAGCCACCATAAATCAAAGTATTGATAATCAGTGGAATCCAGGTTGTACCAAACTCTTGAAATTCTGCGATTTCATTGATCACAATGTACGAAGCAGGACTGAGGAAAAGGCCATAGATAACAGAGCTTTCATCAAATGAAGGATTCAGTATAAACACCGGAAACACCAGAATAAATGGCAAAATGCACCAGATAATAATCACCCCTAACGAGGACAGAATTGCCTTGGTTTGCGATTTCACTTTCATGCCAATCCAGCAAAACAGCCAGATTAACATTGGCAAATAAATGGCGATGGTGATTAACGATCCGATCAGATAGGGTAGCCATTGAATTGCATAGGAGTTTCTATTATGCGGATTGATGTATGCATACTCCCATTTCCACCAGGATTCAAATAACACAATGGTCAGCAACGGAATTAATAATACCAGAGACAAACGCTTCACACCTGCAATTTTTTGGTCCAGTAATCCTCTGCCGGAAATTGGTGTCGTCAATAAAACATCTAAAGTTTCATGGGAACGTTCTCCGGAAATCAAGCTGGTTGCCGAAACAGCCAGCAATAATACAGACAAGCCCCAGACAAGCCATAATAACATGACCGCTCCATCAACAACTGCCTGGGGACTGTTGGTTGCAATGAGAGTGCATAAAAAAAGGACTGGCACTTCAAGTGCAACAAGTATTCGGAATAGATATCGGAACGTACCCAGAGACTTTTTAGAAGTTTCACGCCAGGCGATCGGGGCGTCTTCAGGCAATTGAACCTGATCTTTTACGAGTACGATTCCCCGTGTGACACGGTTATGATTAATTCTGGAAAACACACGGTCCAGAGTTTTAAAGACATTTAACAAGAGATTGCGAGTAGGAAGAAAAGCGCGACGCACCAGAAAATAGTGAGCCATAAGTAAAAATACAAATGTACTGAGAATGATGGGGATGCTGAAAACAAATGTGCTGGCGATAGAGGTAATCCCCCCTCCCCACGCAAAACGATCAAACCAGTAAGGTGCAAAGAGTAAGAAATTGAGTTCCCAGTTTCCGCGCAAGGTAGAATTGTCCCAGAAAGGGATTCGTTGCATTGCACTGGCGAGTAACCTGATAAAATCGCCATAAAAGAACAGATTCAATTCGAAGGCGATGGAAGGGCCAAACAGCATCAAAAACCCGAGAATATAAGTAGCGATAAATGCCGCTACAGTCGTACGAAAGAAACTGGAACATAGTACTCCCAGGGCGGCTACTTGGAACATGGTGAGCACCAGCAACCAGAGCGCATTGAGGAACATAGCGGGAGATACGCCCCCCAGTGTATAAGCAAAGGCTAATATCGGAAGTCCCAGCATCAGAAATGTCACCATGGTAATTAACCGTCCCAGATATTTTTCCAGGATGATTGTGGAAGGACTTAAGCGGGTAATCAGCAACAGTCCGAGGCTGTTGTGTTCCTTTTCCTGAGTAATCACGCTGCAGGTGATCGCTGGTAGAAACAGATAGATTGCAGTGAATTGCAAATAAATCATCGATTCAAAGATTTGACGACCACGTCCGAGAATGGCCATCGGATTATTTTGAAGTCTTGATAATTGATCGATATAAATGAACCCGACACATCCCAAAAATAACAGCGCGTAGATCGTTCTGATGATGTAAGTTCGCCGACGATTGGCCTGTTCGGTTAGTTCTTTAGCCAGCAGAGGAAGACTGAATTGGAATTTTCCCAATTTCATGCGGTTTTTCCTTCCGTCAGCTTCATAAAGACCGTTTCCATATCCATTGCTTCCGCCTGAAACATACGAATTTTTGTACCAGTCGCAGCAATCCTGGCATGCAAATCTTCAACGGCCAACTGATCTTCCTGCAATTGAATTGCCAGACGATCTGCTTGGACCGTGACTGATTTTACGCCATCCATGGCTTCGATTTTCTGGCAGATCCCATTCATTGCGCCGACAATCTGAACGTGCACGATGCGACTTAATTCCAGACGCTTGTAAATATGATCTAATGATCCCTGCGTTACAAATTGTCCGGCTTCAATAATTCCGATACTCGTGCAAAGCTGTGATAATTCATGCAGAATATGGCTTGAAATAATGATAGTTTTTCCCATTTCCTTTAAGGCAACCAAAAGTTCACGAACTTCAATTCGGGCACGGGGATCCAGTCCACTGGCAGGCTCATCCAGTAATAATAAATCAGGATCATGCAGTAATACGCGGGCCAATGCCAATCGTTGTTTCATACCGCGAGACAAAGAATCTACGGGGGCATCAATTTTTCCGGTGAGATCCGTCAGCTCCAGTACATCGTTCACAATCGCTTTTCGCCTGCTTCGATCAATCCGATAAGCGGCTGCGAAAAAGTGCAGATATTCCCGTGCAGTCAGGTCTTCATAAACGCCAAAGAAATCGGGCATATACCCGATCATCTCTCGAATCAGGTGGGGCGCTTTGTGAACGGAAATTCCATTAATCTTGACGGAGTCACATTCATAGTCCCGCTGCAATGTGGCCAGCACTTTGATTGTGGAAGACTTCCCAGCCCCGTTGGGGCCAATAAAACCGAATACTTCTCCTTTGGGAATGGAAAAGGAAATACCTTTGACAGCTTCATACTTCCCATAACGTACCCACAGATTTTTCACTTCCACCATTGGAGGCTGTATGCTCATAAGAATCTGTATTCTTCGCGATCTAAAGGATAAGATGAGGTGATTTACATCTCTGCCACGATATATTGGCGGTAAATTGTATCTTGATCTTCACCAGGAACAAAAACGACAATTAACCATTGATCAGGGTCTGAAGGATCCAGAATACTCAGGTCTTCATAATTTTTCCCTCCAGAGGGTGACGTTTGCGAAACGATCTGAAAAAGTCCCGTTTGATTCCGCACGCAAAGATCATCCATGAAACTACGTTGTTCCTGTTGGTGACCCGGATACTGTTGGAGCTGCTGATTCATCGGGTTCAGCAACGCATATGTTTTCGAATAAAGCATACGGTTATTAGCATTATTTTCTGGCTGTATGGGCGTGAGATTTTTCA
>NZ_CALFPF010000373.1 GCF_937919775.1 uncultured Gimesia sp. | reverse complement strand
CGGGGTGTTCGAATTGATGGCCTTTTATGGCCTGTCCCGTGCGCCTAAAATGATTTCGCTGCCACCGAAACAGACGCCCAAATTAATCACCCCTTCCGGAGGCATTAATCTGGATGAGATTAAACCGGAATCAATCTTTATCGGCGGCGAAAAACAAGACTGGATTCTGACGGCCCAGAATAATTTTGCCCGCAGACTGGTTTTGAACTCCGCCGGGCAATGGCAGGTCGTCGATCAGTTCAATGCACCGGAGAGCAAAGCCCGCGTCGTGGGTGCGGTGAATATTAACCTCGACGGCGAACCGGGAGACGAAATTGTCCTGGTCGACCTGGGAGTCGAGAAACTTCGCATTCTGCGAAAGGAAGCCAATGTGTATCGGCCCTGGAAAGAAGTCGAAATCGGCGAGTTTCCGTTTCTGTCAGCACACGTGGCCGACTTGAACGGGGATCAGCGTCCCGACCTGTTTCTCTTCGGGCGCGGTCAGTTCGGCATACTTTATTCGGGTCAGACTCCGCCGACATTGAAAGACGTCGCCTCGTTTGAATCAAAACTGCCTCAGGCTTATTTTACAGATTCCGTTGCCGGCGATCTGAACGGGGACGGGCAGTCTGAAGTGGTGATCCTCGATACGCGGACCAATCACGTCGAAATTCTGAATTTCAGCGAAAAGCAGGGACTGCGACATGCGCTCAACTTCAAGGTCTTTGAAGAGAAAACATTTTCCCGGGCCAATCGCAGCGGCGTCAATCCCCGTGAGGCGCTTATCGCCGATGTGACCGGCGACAAGCGGAAGGATCTGATTCTGTTATGCCATGATCGCGTTTTGCTTTACCCGCAGGATGATGGCAAACCGGAAATCAAGCAGCCTTAAAGATCGGTCGTGTCATGCATCGCGTACTTTTTAGATAAACAGTCCAGGCCCCATACCAGGAATGCGGCTCCAAGAATCAGCGCGAGGGACGCCCAGAACATGCCGTCGAAAGCGGTCGGCCAGATATTCTCATAGATGCGATGTTTGAAGGGGACCATTTCCGGTGTCTGATCGCTCGTGTAAGGCGTGACGTCGATCTTGAACGGCCAGATTCGCCGTAACGAGCCGATCATCAGGCCGCAGAGTACCGCCATCGTCATGGTATGGTAATTGTGCAGCAGCCAGCGCAACACTTTGCTGAACAGAATCAGTCCCAGCAGGCAGCCCAGCACAAACACAAAAACCGTCAGCAAGCCGCTCCAGTCGATGTGCCCTTTGAGCAGCTCTTTGGGAATGGTTTTCAGTAACCCGGTGATGTCGTGATATTTTCCCAGCAGGACCAGAATCAGCGCGCCGCTGATGCCCGGCAGAATCATCGCACAGATGGCGATCATCCCGCAGAGAAACACATACAGGTTTCCTTCCGGCGGCTTGACGGAATGTTCTCCCACCAGAATGTAAACACCCGCCAGCGAAGCCAGTAAGGCGATCACATTCGGAAATGTCCAGCGATGCACCATTTGTGCGACCAAAAAACTGGATGCCAGGATCAGGCCGAAAAAAAGCGACAGCGTCAGTTGCAGATGGTAATCCAGCAGATAATGCATCAGACTCGCCAGGCTGACGACCCCCGTCAGAATTCCCACACCCAGGGGAATCACAAAACGCAGATCCAGATGTCGGGCAGCCTCTGACCATTTTCGGTGCAGCAGCAGTTGGAACAGCCGGGCATCGCAGTGACTGATGGCGGTGATCAGTCGCTGGTAGATTCCCAGAATCAGTGCGACGGTTCCTCCGGAAACGCCGGGGATGATATCCGCGCCCCCCATTAATAATCCCCGTCCCAGCTGAATCAGGTCTCCTCGGGCGGGAAATTTGGGAGCAGGCTGGGAAACGGATTGTTCTGGATCAGACATCAATCAACCTTGATTTAATGAACAAAAGGATCTTCAATTCAATTATTTCGACGCCAGCAATTGAATAGAGGATGCGGGATCAGGTATGTTTCATAGACAGGCAGAGTGTAATGTAGTGAAGCGTTTCTGAAAAGCGTTGATTTCTGGTTCCCCAAAAGCAAAGAGAAAAGCACTATGAAAGGCCCCGGACTGAAGCTGGATCTGGATATCAGGCGACTCTGGAAGTGCCCTCAAACGGGTCAAACAATCCGATTGAGCGGTAACGTCGTTTCCAAATCAACGCAGGTGGAAGGAAAAACGGTTTTCATGCAGCTCGTCGAAGAAAAACGCAGCCTGTACCGTGATCCTTATCATTTTGATTATTATGAACTGCCGGCTGCCGACCAGTCTTCCTCAGAACGGGCCGCCGCCGCAGCGCGCTCGATTGACGAACTGGTAGAAACGGAAATAATAGAGGAAACTGCAGTCACAGAAACGCAGTCGCCGGAAATTTCAGCAGAGACTACTGCGGAGCCGGAAGCAGCCGAGCCGGAACCGGAGATTCTTCCAACTCAGGATCAGGACGATGATGAAGAAGAGAGCTTCGGAGGCGGGCTGCTCTGATCCATTTGAAATCGATGCGTTCGATTTGATCACGATTTAGTTTGAGTTTCTTAGCCCGGCATCAGCCGATTGGTATAACGCGGTCCATGTCACAAACTGATATTATTATTACTGGTGCTCGCGAGCACAATCTGCAAAACGTCAGTCTTCAACTTCCCCGAAATCAGCTGATTGTCATGACCGGAGTCAGCGGCTCCGGCAAAAGTTCGCTCGCGTTTGATACGCTGTATGCGGAAGGGCAACGGCGTTACGTCGAGTCGCTCTCGAGTTATGCGCGGCAGTTTCTGGGACAGATGCCGAAACCCGAAGTCGATTCGATCTCCGGTCTCGCGCCTTCCATTTCCATCCAGCAGAAAATGAGCGGCCGCAACCCGCGCAGTACGGTTGGCACGATTACGGAAATCTATGATTACCTGCGCGTGTTATTCGCCCGGGTGGGGCAGGGCTCCTGCGAAAACTGCGGCAAACCGATCAGCTCTCAAAGCAGCGAACGGATTATCGATTCGATTTCCCTGCTGCCGGCGAAAACCCGCTTTTCAATTCTGGCCCCCTTAATCCAGCAGCAGAAAGGCGAATACAAAGATCTGTTCGATGATCTCTCGAAACAGGGATTTCTCAGAGCCCGCGTCGATGGTCGCATCGTACAGCTTTCCGATCAACTGCAGCTGGATCGACAGATGAGGCACACGATTGAAGTCGTCGTCGATCGACTGGTCGCAGGGAAAATCAGTCGCTCCCGTCTGGCAGAGTCGGTCGAACTGGCTCTGAAAATGTCGAATGGAACCCTGATTGTTGTCGAAGAGATCTCAGCCGGACATCCCGATGAAGAAAACGCAGACACACATCAGGAAAAAATTTACAGCTCGCGTTATGCCTGTTCCGATTGCGGTATCAGTTATGAACCGCCGAGCCCTCAGCTTTTCAGTTTCAATAGTCCCCTGGGAATGTGTACTGAATGCAATGGCCTGGGCATGCGGTACGATTTTCCGCTGGAGGCGTTACTTTCCAAAGAGAGTCTTTCCATACAAAAGGGGGCCTTCGAACTCCTGGGGCCGTTAAGTAAAGTCGGGAAATGGCGGCGGCACATCTACAACGGGGTTGCCCGTTCAATCGAAAAAGATTTGAAACTCGCCGAAGACAGTTTTCTGAAAACGCCCTGGAACGAACTCCCCGAAGCGGCGCAGCATCAGTTTCTGTACGGCACCGGCGATCGGAATATCACATTCAGCTGGCGGCATTCCGGCGGGATCTGGAAGCACGGCGGTACGTGGGACGGATATGTCGAGGAACTACTTGACAGCTACCGCAAAACCAGCAATCCCATGCGACGGAAACAGCTCGAAAAGTATATGGACTTCGTGCAATGTTCCAGTTGTCACGGTACGCGATTGAATACGCAGGCCCGCCATGTGCGGGTGGCATCAAACAGTTTTTCAAAGAACGGCAGTGCAAAGACCGTCGAAAAAACACTGCCGGAAGTCTGTGCCTGCAGCATTGAAGAAGCGGCACGGTTTTTTGAATCACTGGATCTGGATGAGACCGGCCTGCTGATCGCAGACGAAGTCTTGAAAGAAATTCGCGGGCGGCTCGGATTTCTGCTGCGGTGCGGACTGAACTATTTAACTCTGGATCGTACTGCTCCAACGCTTTCGGGAGGCGAAAGTCAGCGGATTCGTCTGGCGGGGCAGATTGGCTGCGGTCTTGTCGGCGTGGTTTACATTCTGGATGAACCTTCGATCGGCCTGCATCCCCGCGATAATACGATGCTGCTGGAAAGCCTGTGTGACCTGCGCGATCAGGGCAATACGGTGATTGTCGTCGAACATGATGAAGAAACGATGCGCGCCGCCGACCATATCGTCGACTTTGGTCCGGGCCCCGGTGTGCGGGGAGGACACATCGTTGCGGAGGGAACTTATCAGAATGTGCTCAAATCAAAAAACAGTGTGACGGCACAGTTTTTGTCCGGTAAAGAAAAAATTGAAATCCCGGAAACACGCCGCCCACTGATCAAAAAAGAATCGATCACCATCAAAGGTGCGAAACATCACAACCTGAAAAACATTGATGCGGTGATTCCGACCAAAGGTTTCATCTGCGTGACGGGCGTGAGCGGTTCCGGCAAGAGTTCGCTCGTCAATGATATTCTCTGGCCCGTATTGAATAAAAAAGCCAACAAAGGCAAAGGGAATCCGGGCGAACATCTGAAAGTCACCGGCCTCGAATTCATCGACAAAGCGATTGACATTGATCAGTCGCCCATTGGTCGCACGCCCCGCTCGAATCCGGCGACGTATGTGAAAGTCTTCGATCTGATCCGCGATCTTTATACGAAACTCCCCGAGTCCCGCATGCGGGGTTATAAAGCCGGGCGATTCAGTTTCAATGTCGCCGGGGGGCGCTGTGAAGCCTGTGAAGGCCATGGCGCGAATAAACTGGAGATGGACTTCCTCGCCGATGTCTGGGTCCCCTGTCCGGTCTGTGAAGGGCGACGCTTTCATCATGAAACTCTGGAGATCCGATATAAAGGCGCCAACATCGCCGAAGTCCTCGAGATGGATATTCAGCAGGCGATTGAACATTTCCAGAACGTTCCCAAAATTCTGAAGCTGCTGGAATCGCTGCATGCGGTCGGCCTGGATTATCTCAAGCTCGGACAACCTTCGCCCACACTTTCCGGAGGTGAAGCGCAGCGTGTGAAGCTCGCGCGCGAACTGGGGAAA
>NZ_CALFPF010000372.1 GCF_937919775.1 uncultured Gimesia sp. | reverse complement strand
CACCTTTCAACTGTAGCCAGTTTTCGTCTGCATTAGCAATCGTAGCGCAGGCCAGCAGGCACATTACGATCTGAAACAGCACAGTAACACGCTTGGTCTTCATCATGGTTACAATCTTTCTCAGGCTTCAGTTTTGGGGCAAAACAGGAGGGCCTTGTACGTCAAACAGTCAGATGAATGTGGTTGACCGTCTGAGATAACCTGAACTTTCCGGAAGGACTCAATTTTGAATTCACGGGGAATCAACTCTTCGATCATAATCGGAGAATTTTTCGGAAGCTACTATTTTAATGTCATTTCGAAAATATCGCCAAAGTTTTTTCGATATTGGTCATTATACAAAAAAACGGCTCCCGCAGGGGGAGCCGTTTTGATTTTTGTCGCGAATCAGTGGAGTTTACAACAGTTTTGTGATGGCTTTGCCATCGTGGGCTACCTTGAAGGGGCGACCATCGGATGAGAAAATTTCTTTATCTAAAGGCAGGCCCAAAGCAGTGGCGATGGTCGCATTGAGGTCGGCTGGCAGAACGCCGTCCGAATCAACGCTCTGGCCGCCTGCATCGGACTTACCATAGAACTGGCCGCCTTTGATGCCGCCGCCCATCAATGCCGCAGAGAAGGCACCGGGATGGTGGTCCCGACCACCGTTCTGATTGATGACCGGAGTACGTCCGAATTCGGTTGTGAGTACGATAATCGTCTCATCCAGCAGACCACGATCAGACAGATCCTTCAGCAGATTGCCCAGAGCCATATCCAGCATTCCAGCGCGACTGGGGAGAATTCCGTCATCATAGATATCGCGGTGCATGTCCCAGCCACCGAAAGTGACTTCGACACAGCGAACGTTGTTTTCCATCAGTCGTCGTGCCAGCATACAACCCTGACCAAACGAGTTGCGACCGTATTTATCACGATCTTCGGCTTTCTCTTCATTCAGGTCGAATGCTTTCAACTCATCGCTGGAAAGCAGGCTGGTTGCCTGTGAATAGAAGTCCGTGTAGGCCAGGACCTCTTTGGTTTTGAATTTATTCTGAAACTTCTTGTCGAACTTGTTGATCAGGTCAATTCGTTTTTCAAACGAATTTTCCGAGAGGTATGTGGGGGACTGGGTGTTTTCCAGTCCTCGATTCGGATCACCAATCGGCAAAGGGCTGTAAGAAGGATCCAGGAAGCCTGCGTTCGGGTGCCGGGCAGGGGCACTGATCAGCACCGTATCGGGGAGATTTTTATTCAGGCGTCCTTTGAATTTTTGAATCCAGGGACCCATAGAGGGATGCCGGGTCGATGCGATTTCTTTGTAACTGGTACGCATGATGTATTCACCCTGCTCATGAGCACCGGTTTCGGTGTGCATGGAGTTGATCACCGCCATTTTGTCGAATACTTCAGCCAGTGTCGGCAGGAATTCGCTGATTTGCATCCCGGGGACGTTGGTTTTGATCCCTTTTGTTTCGCCTTGATTTTTATGACCTGGTTTCAAGTCAAAAGTATCAAGATGCGACATGGCGCCTGCCATATAAAGATAGATCAGGCGTTTGGCTTTGCCACCTTTGGGCTGAGAAGAAGGAGCTGCTTCCAGGATATTATTGAACATCGGAAGTACGCTGACTCCCAACGCGGACTTGGCAGCGTATTCAAGAAACTGCCGCCGCTGTAGTCCATCGAGTTTTGAAAGAAGGTCTCGCATTGAATGTGCCTTTTATTTTTAAATTGATTGGTTGTCGCTCATTAAGTCCAGACAAGAGTGTCTGGACATTTTTATGTTTTTGAACCGTTATTGAATAAACAGGAACTCGCGCGTATTCACGAGCGACCAGATCACGTTTCCGTAACCTGCCGGTCCATTCTTTTCTATTTCGGAGACCGCAACCGCGGATTCATCACTATCCGGACGACGATTCAGAATCGTCATGAAAATCACATCAACTCCCTCTTTAACGGTTTTCTGTTCGATCACGTTATTGTAAATCGTGGATCCTTTTTCCAGCATCATATGCGTCACGGGACCGTTAAACATAAACAGAATCTGCGGGACCGAACCTGTGTCGGATGATGCAGAA
>NZ_CALFPF010000371.1 GCF_937919775.1 uncultured Gimesia sp. | reverse complement strand
GAAACGGGAACTCGGGATTCGGCACCGGATAAATCAACGAGCGGCAGAGATGTTCTGCATCCGGCTTGAGCAGATAATATTCGCCGCGAAAGGGGACAATTTTGGAATTCGGTCGAGACCCGCCCATGCGGGCCACGCGGTCGCTGAACAGGCCGCCGCAGTTGATGACCTGTTTCGCCGCGTACTCCCCCTGCTTCGTTTGAATCATGATGTGATCGCTGTGATGCCGAATGCCGGTGACTTCAGTGCCGGTGAGAATCTGGTTCCCTTTTTCCTGAATCCGTTCGGCGAGTCGGGCGGAAACCTGTTTGTAATCGACGATGCCGGTTTCCGGCACGTGAATGCCGCGGATGCCGGCGACATGCGGTTCGAGTTCCTTGAGCCGTTTTTCGTCGATCATTTCGCAGGTGACGCCGTTTTGCTGGCCGCGTGAGAAGATGCTGTCGAGCGCAGAGAATTCACTTTCATTGACGGCGACGATCACTTTGCCGCACTGATCCCAGGGAATTCCTTCCGCATCGCAGAAGGCTTCCATGGCGAGTTTGCCTTCGCGGCAGTTGGTCGCTCTTAACGAACCCGGTTTATAATAGATGCCCGAATGCAGGACGCCGGAATTGTGTCCGGTCTGGTGCTGGGCGACCTGGTTTTCTTTTTCGAGAAGTAGAATCGATTTACCGGGAAATCGCTGTGTGATCTGCCAGCCGGTCGCCAGGCCGATGATTCCTCCGCCAATTATTGCGACATCTACGGTTTTCATGGATGACTTCTATACTCAAATGGTCCGCGGGATCTTATACTCCACACAGGATAACATCATTCCCGGAGTCTCTCTCACCTTCAGTGATATCATAACTTAGCAGGATCAAGGTTACAGGAAAACAATGGTTGAGCAAGTTCGCGAGTATTTAGAGCAACATCAGGATCGGTTTGTCAGTGAACTGATTGAATTATTAAAAATCCCCAGCGTGAGTGCCGACTCGACATTGAAGTCGGAAACCAGACGCGGTGCCGAGTTTGTCTTGAAACAAATGGAAGCCGCGGGCCTTGAAAGCCGACTGGTGGAAACGGCCGGACATCCGATCGTATATGGCTCCTGGAAAAAAGCCGCCGGGAAACCGACGGTGCTGGTTTACGGGCACTACGATGTGCAGCCCCCCGATCCGCTGGATCAATGGACGACGCCCCCGTTTGAACCCGACATTCGCGACGGACACATTTACGCCCGCGGTGCGACGGACGACAAAGGGCAGATGTATACACACATCAAATCGGTTGAAGCCTGGATGAAAACCCACGGCGAACTGCCGGTGAATGTGGTCTTCGTGATTGAAGGCGAAGAAGAAGTCGGCAGCGATAATCTCGATCTCTTCCTGAAAGAGCACAAAGATCTGGTGGCGTGTGACATTGCCGTGATCAGCGACACCAGCCAATACGCGCCGGGAATTCCCGCGATTACCTACGGCTTGCGGGGGATTCTCGCCTGCGAAGTGATTGTCCGTGGACCAAAGCAGGATTTGCACAGTGGCGTATTTGGTGGTGCCGTCACAAATCCGGGTAATGGCCTGGCGAAGATGATTGCCGCGCTGCACGACGATCAGGGGCGGGTACAGATTCCCGGTTTTTATGATGGGGTGTTGGAACTGACGCAGGAGGAACGGGATCAGTTCGCCGCGCTCCCCTTTGATGAAGCCAAATTCATGAGCAGTCTCGGCGTGAACGCGGTCGCCGGGGAAGCCGGTTTTACGACGCTGGAACGTCGCTGGGCACGGCCGACCTGTGATGTGAACGGCATGATTTCCGGTTATACCGGGGAAGGCCCGAAGACGATTGTGCCGGCGCAGGCCCGCGTGAAGCTCACTTGCCGCCTGGTTCCCGATCAGGATCCCAAAGCAATGACGAAAGCGCTGGAGCAGTTTTTGCGAGATCAACTCCCCACCGGCCTGACAATGGAGTTCATCGATTTTCATGGCTGCCGGGGTCTGGTATTTGATTTTAACAGCCCGTACATGACTGCCGCCCGAACTGCGATTGAGCAGGCCTTCGGAGCGGCTCCGGTGATGATTCGCGAGGGGGGTTCGATTCCCGTGGTGGAAACGTTCAAGACCATGGTGGGAGTGGAAACGCTGCTGTTAGGCTGGGGACAGAACACCGACAACTTGCACAGCCCGAACGAACGATTTTCTCTGGAATCATTTCGACAGGGAACCCTGGCCAGTGCCCTGCTCTGGCAGGAACTGTCGGAAATTCAGATTTGAGATTTTCTACCACGAAATTCACGAAAAAACACGAACGTGTGTGAATTAAAAAGTGAACGTGCCTGTGGTCCCGAATGTCATTCGGGATTGCTGAAAGCAACAGGAAACTGTCAGGGTATTTGATCGAATTTTAAATATCACACCCATCTTTAACGATCACTCAAATATCTCGATCACTATTGCTTGTTCTGGTTCTCTGTCAGATTCCTGCTCGCTGCGCTCGGCCCGAATTTTATTCGGGCCCACCCAATATTTGTGAGTGGAAATTGGTTGAGGATCATGAATCGAAAAAGTGAATATGTATTAGTTGGTTGTTCTCAAAGAGTCACTTCGCGAATCCACTGATCGCTTCGATTGTTTCGCAGGCTGCCCGCTTTGCGATCTTTGGAATCATCCATCATTTCCGGGTACTCAATAAAAACGGCTGCCAATAATCGCTCCTGCTTGGGAATGCCCAGATACTGGAACATCTCTGGCCCGCGCAGTTTTCCGCCACTCGACCAGTAGTTTCCCATGCCATGGGCGGTCAACATCAGCAACAGATTCTGGACCATGGCTGAAGCGGCTGCCAGATGTTCTTCGTCGCGTGCCAGTTGCGTTTCGCGGTCGAGTTTTGCAGCGTCCTGCGATTCAAGGTCATAAAACTCCGGCAACCATGTCACGAGAACTAACGCACTACAGGCGGCTGCCAGCCGGGGCTCATTCGTGGTCACGTTTAACTCATCACGCAGGTAAAGCGCTGCCTGCTTTGCTTCCTCTTGCCATAAAACATGCGCACGCCACGGTTCCGCTAAATCATCGACTTTCCGAGGATAGTGAAAAGGAGCCCAGCCCGCGGTCTTAATCGCGCGAAGCACGATTTCTCGATTGTGTTCTGCAACGTCAGCGGGCACAGACCGATGTGCCTCAAGATCACAGAGTACTTTTTCCGTCTTGCGATTTCGGATGATGGTTTCCATGATCTCTGGTATTGTTTTATCGGACATCTTTAATCCTTAGAGTCTCTCCACGCGCCAAAGCGGGGGTTCGTGATTACTGTGCGTGTTAAATGGCCGGTGCGATTTGAAGTGTATTTGACAGAATTTTCACAGACAAGTGCAGCGTATTTTTTTTGAATAGTTGTTGTGAATAGATGAGCCGCAGGTTGGGTTGAGGCAGGATGAGACGTGTTACTTCGTTTTTTTCTACCATGAAAAAC
This sequence comes from uncultured Gimesia sp., assembly GCF_937919775.1. GTDB lineage: Bacteria > Planctomycetota > Planctomycetia > Planctomycetales > Planctomycetaceae > Gimesia. Next base: position 137 of record NZ_CALFPF010000371.1, on the reverse strand, counting down.
ACGAAATTTCACGAAATTTTTTAAGACTTGATCATCCTGGTGAATTCAAGATCGGGACCTGGTTCAAACACTGTCGGACAAGCCGCAATACTGTTCGGCTCACCGTTTGCGGTTGCTCTTAAATTATAGATTCAATT
>NZ_CALFPF010000370.1 GCF_937919775.1 uncultured Gimesia sp. | reverse complement strand
TTACAATCGTCACAATCCTGAAAAGTGAGAACTTTGCTGCAATTATCGATTATCATCCCCACTTATTGTGAGGCCCAGAATTTAACACAGCTGATCCCCCGCATTGGTCAAACCCTCATAGACTCCGCCCTTTCGGCTGAGATCATCATTGTGGACGACCACAGTCCGGACGGTACGCCTGACGTCTGTCAAACACTATCCGAGTCATTTCCGGTGCGGCTGATCACGCGCAAAAATGAGCGGGGACTCTCAACCGCCGTGATCGCAGGCCTGGATGCCGCCTCTGCCGAAATCCTGCTGGTGATGGACGCCGATCTGTCACACCCGCCTGAAAAAATTCCGGAACTGTATGCGGCTTTGAAAAATCAACACGCAGATTTTGTGATTGGCAGCCGCTATGTGAACGGCGGATCAACCGAAGAGACCTGGGGCTGGTTCCGAAAACTCAATTCCCGGATTGCCACCTGGCTGGCGCGCCCCTTCACAAAAGTGAAAGACCCGATGGCCGGTTTTTTTGCGATCTCGCGCCACAATTTTCTGAAAGCGCGCGATCTGCTCAACCCTGTAGGATATAAAATCGGGTTGGAACTGCTGGTGAAATGTCGGTGTCGCAACATTGTTGAAGTTCCAATCCACTTCGCCGACCGAACTCTCGGAACGAGCAAACTCTCATTCACAGAACAATGGAATTACTTGAAGCACCTGAAACGACTGTTCGATTTTAAATACAGAAATTACGCGTACTTTATTCAATTCGCCGTGATTGGTCTCTCGGGAGTTGTCGTCAATCTGCTGGCACTCTCCCTGCTGTTGCACTGGCTCGACCGATCTGTCGCCATCGCTGTGGCAATCTGGGTTTCCATGAGTACCAATTTCCTGCTCAACCGGAATATCACATTTTCCTATGCGCGGGATGCGCCGATTCTCAAGCAGTATTTCCATTATAGCGGCAGTTGTCTGACCGGTGCGCTCTGCAACTGGGCAACGACAATCGCCTTGTGCAATTCGTTCGCCTACTTTGAAAAAAGAACCATGCTGGCGGCGTTGATCGGAATTCTCATGGGAATGGCCTTCAATTTTATTCTCTGCCGCTATCTCGTCTTTGCCAAACACAAGCCAACCGGCGATGAGTTGAAAACAGAATGATACACTTCTCTGTTTTAAAGATTACCCGGCTGATCACCCTGCTGCGGCGGCTGGCGTTTCTGCTGCTGAGCCACTTTTCGCTGAAACTGGTCAAACGAATGTGACAGTGAATCCAGCAGGCGGGGAATATTGGGGGCAGCCATATGCACTCGGGCCGACACACACGAGCGCGGAAAAAACGTGGTGATGAAGTCAAACGAAAATTCGGTCGCCGAATGCCCGATCCGGACGGCATTCGCATAAACGCCGCTCAGCATATCATCGGGCAGTTTCAGTTCGTCATACAGTTCTTCCGCGGACGGAGGCTTCTGTCCCGATTCTGCCTGTCTGGTAACCGTCTCCGGCTTTGACTTGTGCGTTGACTCAGCCTCAGGTGTCCTGGTTTCACCGACGGCCCCCATACCGCTTGCTGAGGCTCCGGAAACAAAATCCGAAACCGGCGGCGTTGGTTCCTCCGAAGCAGGTGCTTCAATGCCCGTTCCGATATTGATCGAATCGGCCGGCCCGGTGACCTGCGGCGGCAGTGGTGTCGGGATCGTGGGAGTCCCAAACCGCTTTTCATAATTGTTCAGATTGTCTCTGAGGGCACGAATCATCTGCGGGACCACGCCCAGCGGCAGAACCACGCGCGCTACAACCTGCTGCGGCGTCGAAATTCTCAACAGGAAATCCAGAATAAACTCATGCCCGCCCTGCAACACGACGGCCCCGGTACTGAAAACCCCGCGCGAGACTCCCTCGGGAACACGCGCACTCACCTGGGAATGCCTGATTTCCTGGGTATGCCGTTCCGGACTGAATTCATCGTCATTTTCTGCTGGCGTTAGTTCGTCACTCATATCGGCTGTTTCAATTCTTTAAGGATTCTCAAATCGTTTCGCGTTTATAGAGTCACATTCAAATTCAAATCTGACTCAGCCACCACTTACAGAAAATTGCTCTCTGCTATCAGTAAACCATTGCCAACTATTCTGCACAATGTCTGATAAAATGCAACGACCTAACCTGTTTCTATTTCGACTGCAGTGTACGCAACTCTCTGGGCAGTGGAAAGCGAACCGATTCTTTACGGATCACGGCGTTTTCCACTTCCGCCTGATACTGATCTTCCAGATGTTGAACTAATTCCTGGACGACCACTTCCGGCGCACTGGCACCGGCTGTAATCAGGATCGTCTCATACCCTTCGAGCCATTCGGGTAAAAGTTCATCAACGCCATCAATCAGATAAGCAGGCTTCTGTGCCGTCTTGCCGATCTCCATCAGCCGTTTACTGTTGGAACTGTTCTGACTGCCCAGCACCAGTACCAGGTCCGCCTGCAGCACGAGTTCGGAAACCGCCTCCTGACGATTCGTTGTCGCATAGCAGATATCCTCCTTGGGAGGACTCTCGATCTGGGGATATTTTTCCTTGAGACTTCGAATGACTCTACCCGCTTCATCTACACTCAAAGTCGTCTGAGTCAGATAAGCCAGTTTTGCCTCTTCCGGAAAATTCAGAGCCGCCACTTCTTCCGGGGTCTCGATCAGAGTGATACTTTCCGGAGCTTCCCCCATCGTACCAATCACTTCATCATGCCCTTCGTGACCGATCAGAATGATATTATAGCCTGCCTCAGCATACTTAATCGCTTCTGTATGCACCTTGGTCACCAGCGGACAGGTCGCGTCAATCGTGCGAATATTTCTGTCGCGGGCTTCCTGTCGGATCGCAGGGGAAACGCCATGAGCACTGAAGACGAGAATCGACTTTTCGGGAACTTCCGACACCGAATCAACAAAAGTCACCCCCAGATTGGTAAAGCGATTCACAACATATTTGTTATGCACGATTTCATGATAAACATAAATGCTGCTGCCAAAAATCCGAATGACTTCTTCAAGGCATTCAATCGCCATATTAACCCCCGCACAAAAACCACGGGGATTTGCCAGAATTACTTTCATTTGATCATTTCCAGTTAAGCAGAAACATAGAGTGGTAGATCTGCTTCGGGAGGGTCGAAAACCATGCTGACTGGCTGACGAACGCCATCCCACCCATAAATCACACTGCCCGGGCACGCGCAACGCGGCCTCACAGATCATTCTATGCGGTAGGCGGAGCGAAACCAAATCCGGAAAGTTCAATTTTCGAACTTTCGGAAAAGGAACGCCTGTATTTCAGTGATTTTACTGAAATCAGGCGTTTTTTCTGCAGGTTCGCGAAATGACTCCAGCCTGGAGAATGAGAATCGCGCATTCGCTCCTCTCATTTTTTCTCGCCTGACACCACTATTCCACGGTCACACTTTTCGCCAGATTACGGGGGCGGTCGACATTACAGCCCCGTAAAACCGCGATGTGATACGCCAGTAGTTGCAGCGGAATCGCCGTGACCAGAGGTTGCAGGAAATCATCCACGTCAGGCACATAAATCACATCATCGGCAATATCTGCAATT
>NZ_CALFPF010000369.1 GCF_937919775.1 uncultured Gimesia sp. | reverse complement strand
GACCAGTCGACTTCAATACCCAGCCCCGGTGAATCGGGAATCGTAATCACGGGGCCTTCAATCACCAGCGGATTTTTGACGACGGAAATTTCATGATACTCGGGTCCCAGAATATCGCCGGGATATTGTTCGATCTTCATATTCGGACAGGCGACTACCGCATGACACATGGCGGCGGAGGCAATATCCAGTTCGAGATTGGAGCCGATGCTGCAGGGAACGCCATGCGCGGCCGCGTAGTTCACAATCGCCACCGTCTTGCTGATGCCTCCGTTTTTACCGGGATAAACGTTGATTACATCGCAGGCTTCATTGCGAATACACTCTTTCGCATCGGCCAGATCAAAACAGATATCATCGGCCATCACTGCCGGTTTTATCGCCCGCCGCACTTCGGCCAGCGCAGCAAAGTCGCCACGGGGTGTCGGCTGTTCGAAGAGAGCGACATTAAATTCCTGCATCCGCTGCATGGTGGCAATTGCGGTCGCAGCATCCCAGCCGGCATTCGCGTCGATCGTCAATTCCAGATCGGGCCCCATCGTTTCGCGCACCAGCTTCACCCGCGCGACATCTTCATCGGGATTCGTGCCGACTTTGACTTTGATCGTAGTAAAACCGGCGGCGACGAGTTCTTTCGTCCTGCGTTCCGCCCGTTCCAGCGAATACGCGCCCATCGAAAAACGGCATTTAATCGAACGGCTGCGGGCCGCCCCACCTAATAATTCATAGACCGGCTGCCCCGCGTCTTTCCCCTTAATATCCCAGCAGGCCATCTCAATCGCCGACTTGGCAAACCAGTTGCCCTGCGCGGTGCGGTCCAGAATCTGGTTGATGGTTTCAATATCACATGGATCGTGACCGAGCAGTAACGGTGTGAAGACATAGTCCACAATCGCCTGTGCTCCCCAGACTGTTTCGCCACTCCAGCGACAGAGGACGGTCGCTTCACCGGCGCCTTCAATGCCGGCATCCGTCTCCACCCGCAATACCAGATAGTGGGAGACATCATGCTTCCCGAGTGCCGAGATCATACGGCGTTCCGGTTTGAGGGGAATCCGCACAGGGTAGGTCTTGATGGCGGTAATTTTCATGGCAGGTGGTCTCGCTTCACTTCACAGTCAGCAGTCAATAAAACGTCAACGGGCGCCGGTTGCCGCAGGGAACGACTATGATAGCAAAGGAGATTCCATTCAGGAATCAAGAGCGCAGCTGCTTCCGGGAGAACTGGTAAAAACGATTTTCCTGGCGCTGTCTGTTCGCGCCGTTCCGTCCGGAATGGATTCGGGCCTATCCCATTTTTCATGGTTGAATTGCAGTGACAATTCCGCTAAAAGCGAGTTGTAACAAGCGTGATTCTTTTCATTCCGAAGATAAAGCGAGCCCCCTGTGTCGTCCTTTGAAGACCGTCTGCCTTTCACTCATCAGCGCATTCTGGAAGGCATAAAAAACGAGTTGCATACCGGCGTGCAGATTTATGTCTCACTGCAGGGGGAAATCATCGCAGACACCGGCATCGGCGAGGCACGTCCCGGTGTACCGATGACGGAAGCCACGATGAATCTCTGGCTCTCAGCAGGAAAACCGCTGACCGCGATGGCGATCGCCCGGCTTTGGGAACAGGGCCAGCTGAGTCTCGATGATCGGGTGGCACAATTCATTCCGGAATTTGGTACGCACGGTAAAGAGCCGATCACCCTGCTGCATCTGCTCAACCATACCGCCGGCTTTCGGCCGGTCGACACGGGCTGGCCGGAACTGAGCTGGGAAGCGACGATTCAACGGATCTGTGACGCCCCTCTTGAAGAAAACTGGCAGATCGGAAAAACGGCCGGTTATCATGTAACTTCGAGCTGGTTCATTCTGGGAGAAATCCTGCAACGCATCACCGGACAGCAGTATCCGCAACTGATGCGGGAACTGATTCTGGAACCGCTGGGCATGACAGAAAGCTGGATCGGCATGCCGTCAGACGTTTATGAAAAAGTAAAAGACAACATCGCCTATGTCTATCAGCGCGAAAAAGGGGAAACGCATCTCACCGACTGGCATGAAGCACCGCGGTGTGTAAAGCCGTCCCCCGGAGGCAATGCCCGCGGACCGATTCGGGAACTGGGCTGGTTTTATGAATGCCTGCTCAATGAAGGCATGCCTCTGTTTGAACCGCAGACCGTGGAAACAATGACGTCCGGGCATCGGATCGGCGAGTTCGATTTAACGCTGCAGCATATTGTCGATTACGGGCTCGGTTTCATCATCAATTCGAACCGCTACGGCGAGGAAACCGTGCCGTATGGCTTCGGCAAGTATGCTTCCGAAAAAACGTTCGGGCACGGCGGTTCCCAGTCATCGATTGCCTTTGCCGACCCCGAGCGGGAGCTGGTTGTCGCGGTTGTCGCCAATGGCAGACCGGGTGAGCCGAAGCATCAACGTCGCGCGAAAGAGATCAACGAAGCCATCTACGCAGACCTGAATTTGATTTAGGCCTCGTGTCATCTTATAAAAAACAATCAGGGTGCGACGGCGCCCACGTAGGCTTTCATACCGCCGGGCGTACCCGCCACACTGCGGGCGGGATTATCGGGGGCAGGGGAGAGGAATTTTTCATCGCCGGGAGTGGTAGACACGAAATTGTTTAAATTCGCATCGCCGCGTTTGCCTTTGTTTTTGAACAGATCCAGTTCGTCAGCAGGAACGGGGTTCGGCGCGGTGCGTGAAGAATAGTTTTCCTGAGCCGTTAGAATTTTCGCCCAGACTTTCGGATCGTTCTGCTGTTCCACCTTCGCTTCCGCCCCTTCGATGGTGGCAAACAGATTGCGGGAAATTTGAATCGCTTCGCTACCGGGACCGGGCATCGCCGTCATGATGATCCCCGAGTTCACAATAAAAAAAGTGTTGTTGGTCAATTTCAGATTGCTGAGATCATAACCCAGCGACTCGAAGCGAATGCCCGTGGACGTTTCGGAAAAAATGCATCCTTTCACGTGCGTCTCTTTCACCGTCGATGAAAATTGCAGCCCGGTCTGCATCGCATTTAGAAAACGGACATTGGATATCACAATTCCGTTGTTTGTATCGCCGGAAAGATGAATCCCGATCGCCTGCGGGTTGCCTGCCTTGAAATTGAGATTTTCCAGCAGCAACGGCTCATTCCCCAATCCGGAAACACTTTTTGTCAGAATCCCCGCTAACTCAAAGTCATTCACTTTCAGATTTTTCAACTGTGTGCCAACCAGATAATCGCCCAGTTGAATGGCCACTTTTTTACCTTGCGCTTTGATCAGAAAACCGTCGATGGTCAGACCTTCAATGCCCTGCAACTGGATCACCGGTTCCGGCCCGTCAGGCGCCAGGATCACCGGTTTTCCGCTCTCTGCCACAATCGAAATGCCTTTCGGGAAACTGATTTTCGAATTATCAATGTGAATCCGTTCCTTGAGTTCCATGCCGGCGGCGACTTTGATCGTGTAATGCTGACTGTCCACACCAAAGGTTTTACCGAAGACGATTTGAATGTCTTTCAGCACAGCGGCAATCGTTTTGTATTTTTCTTCCGGTCCGACTTTAATCTCATCAGGCAGAGTATCAGGTTCGACTGGTTTCTCAGGTGCCAATGCTGGTTTGACGACCTCAACGTCTTGCGGCTTGTTATTGTCGCCTCCCGACAATGCGAACATCACGACAACCACGAGCAGCACAAGCCCGATCCCCCCGCCTGCAATCGCAGGCATGAACCACTTCCGGCTGCTCATCAGAGCTTCAGCGGGAGCCGCCTCTTCCACCGCTTCCGCTTCGATTTCATCGATTTCGGCTTCCATAACGCCTGAATCTCCGGGCAGCGCTTCGGCGACGGGAACAGCCTGTTTTACAGGCCGCTGGACCGGCTTTGCCACGGGTTTCGCGACCGGCTTTGCGACCGGCTTTGCGGTCGGCTTCGCCGTGGGAACGGTTGTCTGTTTCGGTTCTGCTTTCTGCTGGGTATCGGCGGGGCCGGCGATGCGGGTCGATGCGGTACTGACTTTGTTCTGTTTCACAACCGACGAATCGCGCACACCGGAAGAAGGCTTTGCTGCCTGCACCACGGGGGGACTGACTGCTTTCTGTTTTATTTCGCCGGAACCGGGTCCTTTATGAATCCCCGATTCTTCTTTCAGGTTGGAGAGGAAGGCGGCCAGTTCGGGATTCTGTTTTTTTTGATCGTGCAGACCGGAATCAGTTTGTGCCAGACCCACACCGGAACCGACGCCACTGCTCACATGATTTTTTCGCCACTCATCGTCCGTATTATTCTGCAGCCATTCATACAAGGCTGCCGACGTTGCGGTTGCCGTCTGATAACGCTGCTCACGATCTTTCGCCATCATTTTTTCGAGAATCAGAACCAGATCAGGAGGAGTATCGGGGCGGTCTCTGGTAATCGGTGGCGGCTCTTTAGTCTGATGCGCCATCAGACGCTGCGCGAGTGTCCCTTCGGTGAAGGGGGGGTGCCCGGTTAATAAAAAGTACAAGGTACAACCCAGACTGTAAATGTCAGCGCGGGAATCCACCATGTGACTGTCGATTGCCTGTTCAGGCGCGAGATAGTCGGCGGTTCCTAACACTTTTTCGTCATGCGCAATCGTCAGCGATTTGTCTTCGCCTTCATTGAAAAAACGGGCCAGTCCCAGATCGAGAATCTTGACGACCCCTTTCGGATCCACCAGCAGGTTGCCGGGTTTGATATCCCGATGCACCATGTCGGCTTCGTGCGCATGGGCCAGACCATTGGCGGCCTGTCGTATATAATTGACGGCATCTCTGATATCGAGTACGCCATTTTTTGTCACGATTTCCTGTAAATCTTTACCATCGACGTATTCCATAACCAGAAAATGAATCTCTGCGTCATTTTCCATTTCATGGTCCACATCGTACGCGCGCACGATATTCGGATCATCCAGCAAGGCGACGGCCTGGGCTTCCCGATGAAAGCGGGCGAGATACGAAGCATCATTCACGCGTTTGGATGGCAGTACTTTGATGGCACAGCGGCGGCGCATCAACACGTGTTCGGCCAGATAAACCGAACTCATGCCCCCTTTGCCCACCAGATCCAGCAGGCGGTATTTCCCCAGGAAAAACCCTTTATGCT
>NZ_CALFPF010000368.1 GCF_937919775.1 uncultured Gimesia sp. | reverse complement strand
AGGGTTTACAGAAGCCAGTATAGTTTTTTTCGCTCGTTGTCTGAAAGATTGGACGTAAGTGAGACTAGGGAAATTGCGAAAAAAATGAAAATTTCTACGAATCGGCTTTCATTGTCGGGATGCTCAAATACATCACGCCTGTTACAACAAGACGTTTGAAGAACCGTTCTCAAACGGAGATTGAAGTAGTCCTGCCTGAGTCTGCCCATTCCTGAAGGCAGTCACAATTTGATCGCCCCGGGAGCAACTAAGTGCTTTGTGGCTATGCCAGACATCCGCAACGTTTTTCTGGTCCATACGATAAACATGATGAATTTGTTGGCATGGCACGTGAAGCCAGAAATAAAATGTGACCCGCCACCCTAAACGTCAACTTCAATGAAGCAACTGGACGTGTTGGTGCTGGTAAATACAACGATGGCTCGCTGGAAATGCGACCTGTCCTGGCCAGCCCGTGTAGAGACGGCGATGCAACATCAGTATTCAGAATAGATGAATGAATGTGAGAAGGTCAAATGCACCTTCCTCATTACAAGTGGTATCTGATACGCCCCCAATAAGGATTTTTGGCAATCTGATATCACGTATTGATTCTAAAGTTCCCGATGGGAAAACTTGCATCTTTCCCCACACGGAACTGAAGCATCAGATTCGATTAATTGGCGACAGCAGAAAGCTTGGGGAGCAAAGTGATTGAACGTCGCAAGACTTCTTTTCCTTTGGATTTGATGGAAACATAGTACTTACCAGGATCCAGAACATCCTCAAGATAGAATTGAAACGTGTTTCGTAAATTCTCTCGAGGAATAATATTTCCGATCCGGTAGACGATTCGTCCGTTCTCATCACAGAAGTGGCAATCGACCCAGATATCTTCGTGCGGCGGATTGAGACAGCATTGTACCAGCATCAAATCCCCCACCATAAATTCGGATTTACGATTAGTGAGCCAACCACCTACCATTTGAGTTCCCACATCCACAGAAAGAAACTTGTCTTTTTCTCTCAGAACCTGTTCCGGAGCCAACATTTCTTCCACAAATTTGGAGTCGACTTCATGCAAAGTCATCCGCCCTTCAGCACGTCTGAGGCCATAAATGTCCTGATGATATTCCACATAAACACTGAGAAATAAAACAGCAACGATGCCTGTCGACCATGCAACCGGCGATTTCCAGGCGGCCACAGGCTGAGGCCGATATCTTTCAACGATCGATCGCAGTATGCCAGAGTACTGTTTCAGCCAGCCCCCTTTTCGGTAGAGCCGGCGTAGTCGGGCCGATAACCATTGAACATCCTGTTCCGTAAGAAAGCAGAAATAAATCGAGATTGATACCATCGGAAAAATATAAAGTCCCAGTGAAAAGAACGTTCCAATGTGAAATGCTGTTCCCATTGCCAACCCGATAATCCGTCCCCATTTTCGCCAGATAACAAATACAAAAGCGATTTCCCAGACGATGGCAACATAAGACATGACAGATAACAAAATGGGGTACATTGTTAAATATTCGCCCAAAGGATGCGGATTATTATAACGTGACATCGCCCAGTAACTGATCTGATCTCCTTCGAGATAGCCGGGAGTATGCAGTTTTGTAATGGCAGCTCCAAAATAAACAGCAGCAATCAGAATCTGTACCAGCCTCTGCGGCCAGATCTCGAATCGAGGCAATTCGCGTTTTGTATATCTCGGTAACGTTCTATTTTCCTGCTTCCCTTTCAACCAACTGTCAACTGACCAGATGGCACCACAGTTTGAAAGACAAAGCAAAAACATGACATGCGTAGCAATTGCAGAATACTTCGTCGCCATACTGATGCAGTCCATGAAACAGAAATAGGTGTAGAGCAACACGGAAGCAATCATGGAAAACCGAGTCATCCAGCCGATACTGCTGCAGATCAGAAAAAATCCCAAAGCAGCAAACAAACCAACGGCGACTGTTCCCGAAAGAACCGGCAGGAAGTCGTAGTATCGAAAAATATCAGCCAGAGGAGCGGGTGCGCCATCAGTAGAAAACAACTCTCTTGCATGAGGCCATCGAGTCCATACCGTTCCAAACAAAACGAGAGGCACCAGCATACGCACGATTGCCAGTCCGTAGGGAACTTCTTCCGCAAAAAAGAATCGATGGAAGCGGTCACGAATTGAATTAGTTTGTGTTGGAATCACTGCTTTGGCATCCATGCTTGAAATCCTGATTGATGTTGCAACTCAAAAACAGAATGAACCGGGTTAAGATGACACTTCTACAAGTAACTCACCCTCAATTTCCTACAGGCGATGCCAGGTGAACGGGAACATCCGGGTCATGTTGCGGTCCGTCGTATTCAATCCGACTACCAACCGTAGCCGCAAAAAAGGGACGTCCTCGACTCATATCAGCAATCAGTCGTGGATTGTCGTTGATCTGTAAATGACGCTGCCTTGTGAGCCAGGGCACATAGGTTTGTGCAACCACACCTTCGGGGGTAATGACTTTGCGTAACCGATAATAATTTTTAAAATCTTTCGGCTCTTCGTAACGCTGGTCCCAGATGGAATCGGGCAGGTTATATTTCTTGCACCAGGCTTCTTCGATACACAAAATGCGGAGCATGGGCTCATGATCGGTCTTATCCAGCGTATTCATGGCCATTCTCAACCAGGCATCACCAGTCGTGTCGTAATGGCGCCGCCCCAGATCACCGTAAGGTTTGTAATCACCCCACGGACCCGGCGATAACTCATAATATTTCCCGCTGAGACCTTCACCAATAATATGGGTGCGAATCGAATATGCGGACCAGCCACAAAACATATCCCACACAATGTAATACATGGTGGGATGATTGCCTGTTCTATAGGAAAAGGTATGGCAGAAGATGCCAAACAACAAAACTCCGACATAGCCGGTAATTGTCAGATACGTTAATCCGCGTTTCAATAATCGCATCAGAATAGCCTTCCCTGGCTTAACAATGAGATCAATATTTGTAAAATACTATCAAATAAGGGCTTGGACGAATCGAACTATTGCAGTTCCTGTCCGGTGAATCCCTCACCCTCTCATTTTGGGTGGTAAATATCGTCAATCTTTGAATTCAGGTCAATAGCAACCTTTTTATCCGATTTAGCGCCTCTCCGGGAGGCCTTCTTGCGGTCAGATTGAGGATTCCTGTTTCAAAATTGCAGCGAAAATACCTTCCCAATGATATTCTTCCGCTTCGGCGTCGATCTTTAATCCGATTTCTGTTGCCGCCTGAGTGGTTACCGGGCTGATACTGACCAGCCTGATCGTTTTCCCGATCTGCTCACGTGCTTTCTGTGTTAACAGACGGTCAAAATTACGGGCAATGGAAGGACTGCTCAGGCCGATCCAGTCCACTTCTCCTGACTCCAGCAGATTGATGCTTTCTGCGTCCCAGGCGGTCACATCGTGATTCTCATAAACCACAATTTTATCCACGATCGCGGAGACTTCCGCTAATTCCGTCTGCAAGACTTCACGTCCCCGATTGGCTCCCGCCCAGAGAATTTTTTGCTGACAGACAAGAGGCTTCAACTCCGCAGCCAATTCCTCTGCCCGATATTGCGCGGGAACTAAATCAGCGCGAAGATGCTAGGCATTCAAAGCTTCGGCTGTTGAGGGACCTATTGTAGCAATTTTCAAATGAGATAATTTTCTTGCATCAAACCCGGTCTCCCATAGTCGATTCAGGAAATATTGAACTCCATTCGCACTCGTAAAGACGAGCCATTGATATTCTTCCAGTCGCGAAATTGCATCATCAACAGGCATCCAGTCAGTGGGCGCACTGATTTCAATGGTTGGTAACAGAATCGGTTGTGCCCCCAGCTTGAGCGCGAGCTTAATCTCTGTCTCTGATTGTTCCCAAGGCCGAGTAATCCCGATCCGCAGCCCGAACAAAGGTTTTTTTTCAAACCAGGAGATTTGATCACGCAGGGAAACACATTCCCCGATCACAATTAAAGAAGGAGCGACCAAACCCGCCTGTCGAACAGAGTCCGGCAGATTGGCGAGAGAGCTTTGTACCGTTTTCTGAAAAGGTGTGGTTCCTCGGCTGATGACAGCTGCGGGCGTCTCTTCTGCTTTTCCCGCCTGAATTAATGAAGTCACGATGTGTTCAATTTTGTGCAAGCCCATATAGAACACGAGTGTTCCGGGAAACTTCGCCAGTACTTCGTAATCCAGTGCGGAATCTGCTTTTTCAGGATCTTCATGCCCTGTGATCAGGGCAACAGCAGACGCATAAGCGCGATGTGTGACAGAAATACCTGCATAGCCAGCAGCGGCAGTTGCTGCGGTAATCCCGGGGACCACTTCGAAATCAATACCCGCGTTTCGGAGGGCAACTGCTTCTTCACTTCCCCGGCCAAAGATAAAAGGGTCTCCCCCTTTCAATCGAACAACAGTCTTCCCTTCGCGGGCCGCTGCGATCAATCGCTCGTTGATTTCGTCCTGTTGCAGAATCCGTCGGTTTTTGCAACCAACAGAAACGCGACACGTGCGTTCGACTTCGGAGGAAACGTGCTGCAAGAGTAAAGGG
>NZ_CALFPF010000367.1 GCF_937919775.1 uncultured Gimesia sp. | reverse complement strand
CCTTCTCTCAAGACCCATTCACCGATCTCGATAATCTGTTGTGAATCTTCCGCAATGGGTATGAACTCTGCAGGACTGATGAGCCCTTCAGTGGGATGATACCACCGCAACAAGGCTTCCACGCTGCAAACAGCACCGCTTTCGAGTGATACGATCGGCTGATAGTGGAGTACCAGTTGATTCTGTTCAATCGCTTTTCTGAGATCATTTTCGAGCATCATTTCCCGCATTACGCGTTTTCGCATCGAGTCATCGAAAATGACATAACGACTTTTTCCGTTACGTTTCGCTTCATACATGGCCGTATCGGCGTCACGGATCACATCCTCAGCCCGTTTATAATGTTTATTGCCAATCACAATCCCCATGCTGGCTGTGGAGTACACTTCATGATTCTTCAGATTGTAAGGGCGGGCTAAATCAGCCAGCAGTCGATCTGCTACAGACACTACCTCGCGGGGATTTCTGATCCCATCCAGAAGAATAATAAATTCGTCGCCTCCCAATCTGCCTGCAGTATGCCCCGTAACCTGTCGACTCACAGAATCGGTACAACGCAGCTGATTACGCAACCGTGTGGCAATTTCGACGAGCAGCATGTCGCCTACGTCGTGTCCGAGACTGTCATTGACCATTTTGAAACGGTCAAAGTCGAGGAAGATGACAGCATAATTTGATTTGGAAGATCGATCAGATTTCTGTACAAACTGATTCAAACGGTCATGGAACAACGCCCGATTGGGCAGCCCCGTCAGCTTGTCCAGCAGCGAGGCTCGTTCAAATACTTCCTTGCTTTTTCGTAATTCGATCTCGGCCTTTTTGCGTTCCGTCACATCAAAAACCACACCATCCACCATCAGGCCGTTGTTGGTATCAGCAGAAACCTGTCCCTGCTCCCAGACAAACCTGACTTGTCCGTCGGCTCGCACAATACGATACCCGATCTGGAAAGACTGTGGTGTTGCTGCTGCAACCCGAATTGTCGCGTTGACCTTGGAAACGTCATCCGGATGAATAATGCTGGCAAAAGACCGCACTTCATTGTGCATGAGTTCTTCTGCGGGATACCCGACGAGGTCTTCGATGGTCACACTGATGAACTCCAATGTCCGAAGTTCATCCACATGAGAACGGAACGTGACTCCGGGAATATTATTGACCAGCGTTCGAAACTGTTGCTCGCTTTTTTCGAGTTCTTTTTTCTGCGAATCGATTTTTGCCAGTGCCAGCTCGACTTCGTATTTGGCCTGCAAGGCCTGATCGCGGGCCAGCCTTTCCTGTTCTTCGCTCTGTTTTAATTCATTATTATAAATCTGGAGCTGCTCGTTGGCGCTTGTCAGTTTCTGATTGTATTTCCGAAAAAGCAGCAGAAGAATCACTCCCGGAGCGATGGTCAGAAAGAGTACAACGATGACACTGACTCCCCCGCGCCAAACCAGTTCCCCGCCACTTTTCGCGGCGTGTTTTGCGCTATCGACGGCCAGTCTGGACGAAAGCACCGTTAAGTTCCGCATACCATCCTTGAACGGTGTCATGGCCAGATTGGCTTGCACGGGACTGTCGATTTGCCCGCTTTCTATTTTTTCGATGACAGACATAAAATTGATTCGGTATTGTTTTACAGAATCACGCAGCAACCTCTGTAAACGCGTTTCTTCTTTTTCTTCAATTTGATTGTTGAGAAAATCGGTATCAATCGAAAGCTTGTTCCAGGCTGTGCGCCACTTCGTGAGATACGAGGCATACATCTCCGGCTGATTCAGATTCAGAAAAACATCCTTTTCATAACGTCGGCATTGAAGAACATCCACCGCAACTTTCCCAGCCAGCGACTGACGCACTACATCCCCGTCAATCACGTGTCGAGTGAGCGTCACCTGCTTGAGTTCATAAATCAGAACAAAGACACCAAACGCCATCACGACCGCGATCCCCATTAATGGGATCAAAGGCCATTTGAACTGGACGGCACCTTGCGCATTTGCGCTCTGTAATGTGATCTTCTGGGATATGGGAGATAGTTTCATGCTTCTCGCTTTAAACCTAAAGGGATACAAAGAACTCATGAAACGTAGGTCATTTTTTATATCGAAACGTATTTTAGGGGTCATTCACTCTACCCAGGCATCCAAATGCAGCCATACCCCTCCCTTAAACATGAACATTTCCGCAATCAAAATGTGTTGAGAAGATCACTGCTTTATGTGACTGTGTGAGTGTCTCGATTCCTTTCATAAAATGAGTACACCCCTCTGGCAATCCAGCGTTCTCAACAAAATGCGATCAAATGGACAGCCGTTATATGCAGCGAAAAAAGCAGGAAAGCACTCTGCGAAGCGTTATTCTTCCGATTCCAGATCTCTTAAACGGGGCGCAAACCAGGGATAAATGGCGGGAACCACTAATGATGTCAAGAGCGTGGATGTAATCAAACCACCGATCACAACACTGGCCAGAGGCCGTTGCATCTCGGCTCCGTCACTTTGCGAAAGCGCCATCGGTAGAAACCCGAGGCTGGCGACCATCGCGGTCATGAGCACGGGACGTAACCGCGCCATCGCTGCCTGAAAGGTGGCCTCTTGAACGGGAACCCGTTCTTTAATTCTCAGATTCTCGGCTGCACTGACCCATACCAGACCGTTAAGTACGGCCACTCCAAATAATGCGATAAAGCCGACACCAGCAGAAATACTGAAAGGCATGTCGCGTAATGCCAGTGCAAAGATCCCCCCGGAAGCCGCCATCGGAACTGCCAGAAAGATCAGCAATGCCAGTCGCACTGACCGAAATGTGGTGTGCAGCAAAAGAAAAATCAACAACAGCACAATAGGCGTAATAATCACCAGCCGTTTACTGGCTGATTGCAGGTTTTCAAAATCCCCGCCCCAGCGAATTTCATAACCTTCCGGCAGGCTGATTTGATCGTGAACTGCTTTCTGCGCATCGGCCACAAAGCTGGCCACATCACGTCCTCTGACATTCGCCTGAATAAAGGTCCGCCGCCGATTCGATTCATGCTCGACCGAGGGAGGCGTCTCTTCAAAAGAAATATCTGCCAGTTCCCGTAACGGAACCGGAACCCCCAACGAATTGGAAACAGGAATTTGTTCCAGCAAACTGATTTTCTCACGCCAGATCTGGGGAACCCGAACAATGATCGGGAAACGGGCACGCCCTTCAAAAATCAGTCCCACCTGATGTCCCCCCAGGGAAGAGACCACATCCATCACATCTTTCGAGTCCATCCCATATCGTGCCAATGCATCCCATTTCGGTTCAATCCGAATTGTGGGCAGGCTGGCCTGAATATCGGCCTTCACATCGACGGCTCCCGGTACTTTTTTGAGAACCCGCTCGATTTCCTTGCCTTTGGAACTGAGAATCGATAAATCATCGCCATACAGCAAAACGGCGACATCCGCTTTGACACCTGCCACAAGTTCATCGACGCGCATTTCAATCGGTTGAGTGAATCCAAAAGCCACACCGGGCACACTTTGATTCAAATCGGCAGACATTTCCTCAATCAGTTCATCGCGCGTTTTTTGTTGCGGCCATTCTTTCTGAGGCTGCAGAATCACCCAGACATCGGTCTGATGGACGCCCATCACATCATTGGCAATCTCGGGCCGCCCGGTTTTACAGAACACGGTTTTCACTTCGGGATACTTGATCAGCACTTTTTCAATCTGCGTTGACATTTCGATCGAACCTTCAATGGTTGCGCTCGGCAGTCGAACCGCTTCCACCAGTAAATCCCCCTCTTCCAGTCGGGGCATAAACTCGGCTCCCAGATTCCTGCCCACCGGAAGGCTGATGATAAACGCCAATAACGCGATACACACCGTCATCTTTGGATTACGGACCGTCCACGAAACCAGCGGCCGATAAATCAATTTGATAAAACGAATCAGCCAGATTTCCTTTTCCGACATTTTCTTTGGTAATGAAAGGGAGGCGAGTGCCGGCATTAACGTGAGCGAGAGTACCAGCGAACCTGCCAAAGCAAATAAAACGGTCAATGCCATCGGGCGGAACAGTTTTCCTTCCGTTCCCTGCAATGCCAGGATCGGCAGATAAACGACGGCAATGATCAATTCGCCGAACATGGTCGGTTTGCGGACTTCAATCGCGGCATCGCGGATGACCGTGAGATGCGATTTGCCTTCTTTATTCTTTGAAAGACGGTGAATACAGTTTTCGACCATAATCACCGAGCTGTCCACGATCAACCCGAAATCGATCGCGCCCAGACTCATCAGACTGGCGGTAATCCCCGTTGCCGCCATTAAATTCGTGGCAAACAGCATGGATAAGGGAATTGCCAGCGCCACAATCAAGCCAGCACGAAAGCTGCCCAGCATGAACAGCAGCACGACAATCACCAGGATGCCCCCTTCGACCAGATTCGTGAGCACGGTTCTCAATGTACGACTGATTAAAGAGGAACGGTCGTAGGTAATTTCCAGAGTGATTCCATCGGGCAGTGTTTTTTCGATCTGTGTTAACCGCTCTTTTGCTGCTGCTACGACTTCTCTCGAGTTCTCGCCGATCAACATCATCACGAGCCCCGTGACCGCTTCGCCTCTTCCATCGCGGGTCACTGCCCCTTGTCTCGTCATCGGAGCGATTTCGACCTTGGCAACATCGCGTACCAGAATGGGCGTGCTGTCGGGGTCATGGCGTATCACAATGTTCTCGATATCCGACTGGTTTTTCAAAAGTGCCTGACCACGAATGAAGCGTTGTTCCTGATTGTGAACGACGTAACCTCCCCCCGCGATCGAATTGTTATCCTGAATCCGCCGGAAGAGATCTGCCAGAGAAATCCCGTAGCTGTTAAGACGATCCGGATTCGGCTGGACTTCGAATGTTTTGTAAAACCCACCATGTGTGTTGATTTCCGTCACGCCTTGCACTTCGCGCATTTTGGGCGCAATTTCCCATTCGAGCATCGTGCGCAGCTGCATCGGCGTATAATCTTTTCCGCGCACTTCAAACTGCAGAATCTCCCCCAGTGCGGTTGCCAGCGGCCCCATTTGGGGAGTACCATAACCGGGAGGAATGTCAGCTGATGCGCTCGTGATACGTTCCGTCACAAGCTGCCGCGCCCAGTAAAGATCAGTCCCCTCTTCAAAAACAATCGTCACTACCGAAATCCCGAATTTGGAAACGCTGCGTACTTCTTCGACCTTGGGAAGCCCGCCCATCGCCGTTTCTACCGGATAGGTGACATATCGTTCCACTTCCACCGGTGAAAGAAAACCGGCATCAGTCACAACCTGAACCTGCACATTCGTCATATCCGGGACTGCATCAATGGGTAAATGAATGGCAGAATAGACTCCTCCTGCCGCCATTAATAATGTCACAACCAGAACGATAAACCGGTTCGCCAGTGAAAATTCAATTAAATGAGATAACATCAGCACAACTCCATCAGAGAACAGAAAAGCAAACTGAAAATGAACTCGGGGAAACTAGTCTTCTCGTTCCAGCAGCAGTTCAGATTTCAATGTAAATGCTCCCTCTTCCACGACCTGTTCTCCTCCCGCGAGGCCTTTGGTAACTTCAACCCAATCTTCTGTTTTAAACCCCGATTGAATGTCGACGCGGCGAAATAACCGATCAGTGTCTTTGACAAATACGAATTCCTGCGCCGCATCATCAAGCACCGCTCCCGCAGGAACGGCAATCACATTCGATTTTTCTTTACCGGGAATCATGACTTGTACAAACATGCCCGGTCGCAAGATCCCTCCCGGATTTTTGATTTCGGCAATCAACGGAACCGAGTTGGTTGTGGGAGATACTTTGCGCCCCAGGTAATACAGGCGGGCTGAAAATGTCTGTTCGGGAAAGGCAATGACTTTTACAGTCAGTTCCTGGCCGCTGTTCAGCGAGATGGCGCTCCAATCAGATTCCCGGATGTCAGCTGCGACCCAGAGCGAGTCGGTTTGTGCCAGGATAAATAACGAATCGGAACGATTGACTCTTTCAGACTGACTGAAAGTTCGATCTTCAATGGTCCCCTCAAAGGGAGCGATGATCTCCAGACGCGATAACTTCGCAGCTGATTTCAAATCATCACTGTCCATATCAACGGCTGATCCGAGCAGGGACTCCAGATGTTGCCGACTGATCGTCCTGCGATTATCGGCATCGTTGAGTGCAGCCAACATCTGATCGCGTTCCTGGCGAACATCGTGGATCGATTGTTCGCACAATGCGTTCAACGCAGCTCTGGTTTCCTGCACATCCGCTTCACGCGTCTGTTGTGTCTGCTGAGAAATCGCCCCTGATTTTGCCAACGGTGCCGATTTCTGATTGATCACTAAAGCCAGTAAATAGCGGGAATAAGCGGGTAATAACTGTGAGCGGTAATTCCCCAGCTTTGAGTCAGAAAACTCTTTTTCGACGGACTCCATCGTCCGCTGACTCAACAGGGTGTCGACCAGTTTCTGAACGTTGTTCTGAATCAACTCTTTCCAGTCATATTGTTTGCGGACTAATTGATATTCGGATGTTCGTTGCAATAGATCCGCGCGAGCGGTTCCAATCTCAGGACAGTTCAATACCGCCAGAACCTGTCCTTTTTTGACAGAATCGCCGGGCTTG
>NZ_CALFPF010000366.1 GCF_937919775.1 uncultured Gimesia sp. | reverse complement strand
TCCTGAAATAATCACTCCATTCGCGTCTCGTATGTCCAGACCATCAGTTAGTCGCAGGCTGGCTGAAGTTTCAAACACCACTTCACCATTCTCGTTCTCATCGAGTTCCTGTTCCACTTCTGTGGGATGTCCGCCCGGATGAATCCCCAAACGGAGTAAGTTGGATTCCTGCAAGTGCCGCTTCGCCAGTGACTGTTTTTCCTTATCCTGACGCTTATGAATTTCCGTCATCTGTCGATGAAGGCCTTCAATCGCCTGATGATTGACCGGCAATGTCGCTGCTGTTGACTGAATCTTCCTGTTCAGACTTTCGCGTTGAATTTCATGCTGTTTCAGAAGTTGTTCCAACTCCTGCTGCTGTCGTTGCAGAGTTGTCTGCAGCGTCTGCTGTGGATTTGTGGTCTGCTGACCATCGCTCGTGCCTGCAAAAGATAGTAGCGAGGCAGAAAATGTTGCGGACAACAGCAGGGCTGACCATGCCTTCCGTCGACTTTTTCTCGAACTCATAACAAAGTTTCCTAGTGTAAAGGCGTTAGACGAAACCGGTCAGAGTTGCCAACGACTGATTGGTTTTTCAGGCAAGAAGGTCACATTGCGGAAATGCAGAATGTGCCTTTCGAGCGTTATCTAGGATAGGTGTCCCGACGACCCGTAACCGCCAATTTCACCTAAACACTCAACACTCTCAGGTGGCATATTTTCACCATGGCCCCTAACCCGCACCGCCACTACCATCTCGCCCAGCTTTCCCTATTTCGCGGCCGGTGATCCCGCTCGGATGCTCTGGGCGTCTCGGATTCAGCTTCGTGCACACGTGCACACGTGCACACGGCATGTAATTGTTACCGTTGGTATTTACTCGGCCGTGAGGGTTTTCACTCGATTGCCTGACGCGAAGGGAGCATCAAACGGTGACATATGCCGAATATCAGCAGTCCGACAAAATAATGCCAAACAGAGGGACGTTTCACTGGCAATCCGCGTTGTTGGGTGAAATCAAGTTGCCATAGATTGCCAGGGCTACTCACCGAACGAGCTCTGGGATTCCTGCTGCAACAGGTTGTCTCTGGATTCGCGGCATCGCGACCAGGAAAACCATCAACGGCCAAGACATGTCATCTGACCCACCAGTAAAGCGACGAAAGAAAAGAGATACTGAAAGAGGCAACTCTTCTCAGCATTATCTGATCGCGACTTGCTTTCTGTCGGGTGTGGTCGCTGTCATGGTTCTGCCGTTGGATAAGGTCCGTTTTGGTGGTGCCTGGATTGCTGATATTGCGGAGCAGTCAGCCCCTGCCGAGCCAGAAGATTTCACGGAATCGTTCTGGAATAATTCTCGTCCTTCACGAGGGAATGTCGGAGGTTTGAGCAGAGCTCATCGAGACCAAACTGAAGACGAATTTGGATCAGACTTCAGTGCAGGATTTGACAGCAGCCCGACCGAAAATTTTGAAGCGATGCGTTTGCGAGACGATGCCGAGGATCTGAATGATCGCGCTGAGCCGTTGTTTGGGGACCGAAGATTAGCCCCACGCGAACGAAGCAGTAGTTCGCCAGGTCCAACTGTGAGTCCTGCCTCCTGGCAGGATCAATCACCTCTGGAAGTTCCTGAGCCCCCGGCCGCTGTATTCTCGGGGTCTGTCATTTCTCAAGCTGTTTTTCCGGCCCCAAGAGCATCATCAATCATTCAGCCAGGTCCAGCCACAGCTCAGGATTTTTCGGGAGGTGGTGCGGCGGCGGACTCGGCTCGAATCGTCTTCAATTTTTCTGGTGCTCCGTGGTCTCTGGTCCTGCAGAAACTGGCCGAAGAGGCTGGCTATGCACTGGAAATGAAGACCAATCCCGCCGGTGTTTTCACGTACACGGATCCCGCTGGCCACAGCGTGGCGGAAGCGATTGACATCGTCAACGGATTCCTGATCCGTGAAGGGTTTATTCTGCTGCGTCACGGTCAGCTGATGCTTTTGGTTTCCGTCGAGGATGTGCCCACGCATCTGGTCGAGCGACTGACTGAAGAGGAGCTGAAAAACCGAGGACGATTTGAACTGGTGTCTGTCGAAGTCGCGATTAATGAAGCGTCAGCCGGAGATCTGGCGACCGAGCTTGAGCCTCTGCTGACGAAACTTGGAAAGATCATTCCTGTGGCTTCCGCAAATCGCATGGTGGTTACTGATCTGCGAGAGCGGCTGCAGGAGGTTCTCGGACTGATCAAAACCGGAGATATTGAAACCGCCAGTATTCGCAGCGAAGTAATTACGCTCAAGAACACGAGTGCTGAAGATGTTGTCAAATCACTCCAGCAAATGCTGGGCAATGCCGTCGCTGTGGCCGCCAATGGCACGAGTGGTCGTGGCAGTGCGGCCGGCAACGGGGCTCCTGTAGTTTCCGTTGCGGAAACCAACTGCGTTATCATTCGCGGACGAGAACCCGCGCTGCAAAAGATTCGCGATCTTGTCTCTGATCTCGATCGCCTTCCGGCTCAGGTTCATATTCAGGCGATGCTGGTCGAAGTTGAACTTTCTGATACAGACGAGTTCGGCGTTGAACTGGGTATACAGGACAGTCTGTTGTTTCGACGCAGCGTGGTGGACGATGTGTTGACAGTGACCGACTCCATCTCTGACCCGGCCACCGGAATCGTGACCACTACACAGCGAATCGTAAATCAAATGACCAATCCGGGATTCAATTTCAATAATGTCCCGATGGGAAACAATACGGCCGCCAACCCCAACCAATTCGCGGGACAGGCGCTGTCCCATCTCAGTGTTGGCCGTATGAACCCGGAAGCAGGTTATGGTGGTCTTGTACTGGCCGCTGGCAACGAATCGCTCAGCGTACTCCTGAGAGCACTCAAGGCGAATCGCAAAGTCAACATTCTGAGCCGACCAACAATTCGCACGGTTCACAATCGCAAAGCTTCAATCCAGATGGGTTCACAGGTGCCTGTTGTGGACGGCGTGTCTTTGGGCCCTACCGGAACAGCCAACCCCGTTGTCCGCCAGGATAAGGCCGGAATCATTCTGGAAGTGACTCCCAAGATTTCAGACACCGGAGTTATCTTCCTGGATGTGAAGGCAGAGAAAAGTGAATTCCGTACCGGCCCTGGTTCCGGTACTCCGATCTTCACGGACGCGACCAACGGCAACGTGATTGAAGCGCCAATCAAAGACATTACCGAAGCCATTGCCACCGTCAACATCACCAGTGGTCAGACTGTGGTGCTCGCCGGCATGATCACATCGGGCGAAGTTGAGACGGTGCGGAAGATTCCGATCATCGGAGACTGGCCGATCGTGGGTCCGTTCTTTCGTTACGAATACTACACCCATCGCCGCAAAGAGCTTCTGATCTTTTTGACTCCCGAGATCATCTATAACGACGATGATGCGCGTCGCATTTCTCAGAGGGAAATTGAACAATCAAAAATCGACGTGATGTCACTTCCGAATGTGATGCCCCGCCCTCATGAAATGCTTTCCGATCCGGAGATTCTCTTTAACGACGCTCAGCCTCCTGCACCCGGTTTCAAACCGATGAATGACTGGTACTTCCCGACCTTACGAAAATTGGGGAAATCGAAAGAAGAAAATGCGTCCGTCACTGACCGCTCGCCCGTCACTGATCGCTCGGCCGCCATTGATCAGTTCCTGACACCACGAGTCGCCACCGGACATTCCTTCGGATCCTGGTCGGGCGGAATGTCGACCGGTGATATGCCGCCGACAGAAACTTCAGGCAATCAGAACGCCTATCCACCGGGCAACTCGGGCTCGGGCGAAATTGAATACTACCAGTCGTCACCGGAGTTTATTCCTCCGCGAATGTCATCAGGATCCGGCACGAACTCTTCGCGCGGAGGATTTCCACGATGATCTTCATGAACACTGCTCCACAGTCAGCTGTCGAACCGGAAACAACCCCGGACCTTTGCCGGAGTCTCATTTGTCCGGCTCGGAAGGCATCGATTCACTCGGGCCTGACACATCTCCTGTGGCTCATGCTCTGTGGAAGTATGCTCTGCGGGTGCACAATGCTGAATGAAAATGTGCCGCTGCTGAAGAAGCCGAAGAAGTCGGCTCCAGTAACTCAAACAATTTTGACAATGTGGACCTTCTCTTCAGAGGAAGAGCCGGACGGTTCCAAAACTCCAGGCTTCGTTGGCAAAGTGCTGTTTTTCGCCGCGGGTTCCGACAAACCAATCTCGGCAAGCGGTCAAATTGAAATTCAAGTGTATGAGCAGCAAGGCGAACAGTGGCAGCTGCGCAGGAAATTCCTCAGTGAGCCGGATGTCTGGAAACGCAACGAACGCCAGACAGCTCTCGGAACCGTTTATGATGTGTTTGTCCCCCACGACACCACACTTAATAAAAGATATTCGTTGGTCCTAAAGTATCGAAGCCTGGCCGGACAGTTAGTGTCGTCTCCCCATGCTCAACTTCCTTAATCGCTAAATACCTGAACTTAATAATGTCAACATCACATCCATTTCTCAGACCTGCTGCAGAAGAGTTTCCCTCGCTCTGTTGTGAGCCCGGTAGTGGACGGCTGAAAGAATGTACGACACGCGGTTTAGCTGAACGCGTGACGTACATTTGTAACATTGTCTTGATGACCTGCCTGCTCTGCAGTGTTGTCTCGGTTTCCACGGTACAGGCAAAGGGGCAGGAACAACAAGCGGATTCTTCCTCGCCGTCGGTCAAGTATGTTTCCAATGGTCAGTTTTCGATTCCGTTTGAGATCGCCCCCGTTAATGAGCCAAGCCTGAAAGCTGTTCTTTTATTGCAGGATCGAGAGACAGGCGGATGGAACATCTGGAAGAAAGAGGCCGCTTCCAAAAAGATGTTTTCTTTGACCGGAGTGAAGGATGGGGAATACCGTCTGGCGGTTCGTTCTTTATACGACGACGATCCTGGAGCCATTGAGCGAATTGATATTCCGAGTGGTCCGGAGCTGGTGGTTGTTGTGGATTCGCGTGCTCCAGCGCTGGCCCTGACCGGGTGGAATGAAGCTCAGATCGAGTGCGTTATTGCTGAACGTTATCCGGACCCTGCCAGCATTCGAGTTTTCTCGGTGCCGTCTGCGCCAGGAAAGTCGCCTCAACAGCTTGCAGCGAAAATCACGTCATTCAAAAGCGAGGGTCGCCACTGGATCTGTCGCATTCATTGTCCGCTGCGGGATGGTGTGTCCCGGATTCGAGTGGAGCTGCGCGATCGAGCCGGAAATCTGGGACGTGAAGATCTCGCTGTTTCCGGGATTCGCAGGCCCGCGCCGATCGTCAGGTTCTCGGCAGTGGAGAATTCAACTTCCGGAAATGATTCTGCGGAGGCAGAAGCTAATGATGTGGCCGATGAAACTGACTTGCCACCTTCATCCGTGAAGAATGCAAAAAACAAGAAGCCAGGAGCCAAATCAACGCTCTTTACAGATCGCGAGATCTCGGGGATGGGCTGGCAGAATCCGGACGGTCAGCCAAAATTAAAACGAAAACCGCCAGTGATCAGACTGCTTTCCGGAAGCCAGTCGGAGAATGGTGACGAGAACGGATTTGTGTATCCTCAGTTGATACCACCTGCCTACGAGGACATGGAAACTCTTAAGGGGCCTGATCCTGAAGATGAGGGCACTTATCCGGCCCTGTCAGGTCTGCTTTCGGTCGACGAAACCCCGTCCCTGAATTCACTGGAGCCGATAAGCCCATTTGTTCTGGAGGTACCTCAGGTGCGGCAGGGCATTGGAGTGGCGGATGCACTGCAGTCTTCTGAACCCCAGGATGATGCGGCTTCCGTTTCGGACTATGACATTTTGCTGCGGTCTGCTCGAAACAGCGTGGCACTCGGAGAAATCGAACAGGCTCTGACCAGATTCCGTGAATGCATAAAGCTTGAGCCCAGTCGCGTGGATGCGCGTCGCGAATATGCTCATCTGCTGGCTTCCCGTGAGCAGTCAGCCGCCATTCCTGTGCTGGAGTCGGTATTGAACACAGATCCGGCTGACAGCAAGACGGCCGCGATTCTGGCCGACATGCTCCTGCGTTCCGGAAAAGTCGAGAAGGCGGAGATCGTTCTGAAGAACGCCAGAGCTCTTATCTCCAGTGACCCGGAATTGAACCGACTGATGGTTCAGGCTCTGATGGCTCGTGGGCGAACGCAGGAAGCCGGAGAATATTTTGATCAAAACATGTCCGGAGCAAACACGTTTGAACCGGCTGTTCGCAAAGAAATGATCTCGACTCTGATGTTGTTGGGGCGTCTGGACGAAGCACTGCCGTTGGCCCAGGCGGCTGCCAACGAGATTCCCGGGGATCTTGCCACGACGAAAGATCTGATCAGTCTGCTGGTTCAGCTCGGGCAGTTTGACGCAGCTGCGGGAGCAGCCTCGGCATTGAATCTTGACGATCCGGATAGCCTCCTGGAAGCGATTACCCTCGTGCAAACCTTGAGCGGGCAGGGGCAGTATGCAACAGCTCTAATGATCCTGAAACGAGCCTTTGAGGTTGATGCGCTGCATCCTGACGCACTGCTGGCAGAAGCGGACCTGTTGCTGCAACAGGGATTTATTGAATGGGCACGCAGTAGTCTTGAAAGAGGTAAGTTCTCACCGGAAGATCCGCGCGT
>NZ_CALFPF010000365.1 GCF_937919775.1 uncultured Gimesia sp. | reverse complement strand
TCGTATCTGGAAGAAGCGATGAACGAGATCTACTATCTCATATACGAAGATGAAACAGGCGAAGAAGAGTGGGATTCCGAAGTCGAAGCCTGTGGCGAAGATGAAGAAGACGTCTCAGAGGCTGCTTAGTCTCCCCTGCAGAAATGAATGATTGCTGCGCAAACCAGCAAAATGTAAGGCCACTTCCCTTGTTCACGAGAAGTGGCCTTTTTTCGTTTTTGCGATTAAGTGAAATCAAATTTACTTGTTGAGTTCCACTGTGATCGAACGGGTTTTGGAATCGACCTTGGTGGGCTTGCCAAATTTGATCTTCTTGGCAAACTCTTCCACATTGCCAACGGGAGAAATTCTAAAAATGGTCGTTTCACCTTCTGCAATCGGAGCAATTCTGATCTGATCAGAATCATCGGCTGAGAGCAGAATCTGCTCGATAATCGGGTCCTGCTCTTCGTTCGTGAGTTTTTTGGCAATCACAATCGTGATCACAGAATTCGGATCGACGGGGGTCTCATCTCCCAGGCTCGGGCCTGCTGGTGCTCCCATCATGGATTGCGACATCTGCATCATCAGCATCGGGGCGAACATGGCAACCGGGGCGACAATCGGATTCAGCGTTTTGTTAAACTGTTCTTCATTTTCCGCTTTTTCCAGTTGCTCCAGTACGCCATTCACTTTAGCGAGACCTGCCAGTGTCTGTTCTTTCTGAGCGGTCACTTTTTCCGGCGTGAGTTCTGCCAGTTGCTTGTGAGCATTTTCCATTTTGGATTTCCAGTTGTCAGCCAGATTTTTGGGAATCCATTTCTCTTCGACTCTGACCATCTGCTCTTCTTTGGGCGCTTCACCGGGGGCTTCAATTTTAATGGTTGCAGTATCGCCTTCAGTAGAAACGACGGTCACTTTGGTCTGCTTCAGTTTATCGGAAAAGCTGGGTTCTCCTTCTTTGGTAGGAATCAGATCCGAGAAAGAGACCACATTTTTAGCCAGCTGGTTGCCGGTAGAGGAAAGAAACTTTCCGCCGTCAAAACTTTTCAGTTTATCCAGGCTGGAAAGATCACTGTTGAAAATCGCCGTTAAGATACCGCATGTCGGCTCCCAGTATTGGGCGATTTTTTCCTGAGGGACGGGCAAGCCCTGAATCGTCTTGTTTTTGAGGATGTACTCTTTTTTATCCTTCAGCAGTTTGGCAATTCGCTGGCCGGTCTGGAACGTCCCATCGTAGATTTCCGGATCCATTTTCGTAGAGAACTCATGCACCAGACCATTCACGTCTGTCTGATAACTGGCAGGCAGAAAATTCCAGACGGCTTCCATTTGCTGGTTATTGATGCCTTTGATCATGACCATCATGGACTCAGCCGGATCTAATGTTTTCGCTGCTTCGGCTGCCTCCGCTGCTTTTTGTCCCCCTTGTTCAGCCGGTTTTCCACAGCCTGAAAGTACGGGGAGCGTTCCCACGATGCAGAGCAGGGTCAGAAGTGAGAATAGTTTCTTCATCAGAGTTCCTTAAATTCGATTGAAAAGAGAAAGACGGGATATGAACATGATTAACTGCATTCCCTTACAGTAGAGAATGCTGATGTTATCTTTGTAGAGGCGAGTTGAGTAGCTTTGCAGCTCGTTTTGTCTTTCACTATTTTTAAATTCGCATGCGTCCATTTTATGAGTCTGCTTCTGATTTCCCTGAGTTCAGGGGGCAGGCCATTCGGATTTTATTCCAAGCATAGCCCAGGATTGGAAAGACGTCTTCTCTCTCTCACTATCAGTAAAATTAATACACCCAACGGCGAGAATAAGTGTCAGGATTAAAGAAAATGGTCAGAAATGGCTGTTTTTCTCATTAGTTCTGGCGGTGTGTCTTGAGCAAACTGGCAATTTTGTGCCTGCTTACCCTGCGGACATGTATTTGTAAGTGTTTTAATGCATTGGTTTTGCGTAAATGGGTTAGTTCATGAGGTTTACCGGCATGATTTTCAGATGCGCATGCGCTTGACTTAACGTATGTTTGAACCCTACACTGTCCCGTATTCGAAATTGAAATACTTCAAACCTATTATTATTAGTTTTCCTTATAAATCGAACTGGTTTCACGTCCATGCATCTGCGTAATGCTGAGCTTTTTTGTGATGTCGTCGTGCAGGGCAGCTTTTCCAAAGCTGCCGAGGTTCGTCGTGTATCCCAGTCAGCAGCCAGTCAGGCAGTGCATGCATTGGAAAAACGGTTGGGCGCGCAGCTGATTGACCGTTCCAAACGACCATTCGAACTCACACCAGCGGGCAAGATTTATTTCAATGGCTGCCAGCAGCTGTTAAAGTCATTCGAGCTGGTGGAAGAGCAAGTCAGACGTGCCGTCGGGCAAACGAAAAATCGAGTAAGAATTGCAGCGATCTACTCGGTCGGTCTCGCGCAGATGTACGATTACGTCGAGCATTTCCAGCTCCTGCATCCCGATGTCATGGTTACGTTGGATTATCTGCATCCGGATGAAGTATATCAGCGAGTTTGCGAAAACCAGGCCGATCTGGGGCTGGTTTCCTTTCCCAAAGAAGACAAAGAACTCACCAGCATTTTATGGCAGGAACAGCCGATGGTGCTGGTGGTTCACCCCGGACATCCTCTGGCCCAACGGGAAAGTTGCGCGGTCAGTGAAATTGAAGATGAGCCTTTCGTGGCATTCACATCAGAGTTAGTCGTTCGACAAAAAATAGATCGCTGGTTAAAAAAATCTGGTGTTCACGTTCAGTTGATTCATGAGTTTGATAATATTGAAAACATCAAACGGGCCGTCGAAGCGGAAGCAGGCATTACAATTCTGCCTCTGCCTACGGTCGATAAGGAAGTTCAGGATCAGTCTCTGAATGTGGTACGCCTGGAACAGGTCGAATGGTACCGTCCAATCGGCATCATTCAAAGAAAACAGAAATCGATACCCGATGTGGTTTCGAAGTTCATAGAAGTCTTGCATGAAGACCCCGCGAATTTCTCACTCGCTCGCAGAGAATCGGCCGAGGCATCCGCGTCTGAAAGAAATCAGTCTTCCAGTATGGATGCATTTTCGTTCGGTCCTCTGATAGCGCGTGAGTAAGCGGGTTGTTTCCCTGCAGGTATTTATTTTCTTGTTCGGATGGATCCAGTGATTCTGAGTCAGGAGAGGGCTCTCCGATAGAGTAACTCAGGTCAAGCCGTTAGATGATCTTTGACAGAAAACGTTCCGGTTTACCCCGGATAAAGCTGGATAAAGAGTAAGGCCTCTGCCTCTCCAGGGCAGTCTGTCGCGATTGAGTAAGAGTGCGAAGTTGGTTCGCAATAACAGCATGCCGATTGGCATCGATTTTGTTAAACATTAGTTTGAATGGTGAAGTAAGATGACGAGTCGAACCGTTCGACGTGGAACTGATTCCGAAAACAATGATCGAAACTCCATTTTCCGAGTGGGTAGTTTACCGGAAGCGCATGGACTTTATGATCCGGAATTTGAGCATGACAGTTGTGGTGTCGGGTTTGTGGCCCACATCAAAGGCGAACGTTCGCATCAAATTGTGCTCGACGCCGACGAAATGCTGCGCCATATGACTCACCGGGGTGCATGCGGTTGTGAAGAAAATACCGGCGATGGTGCCGGAATTCTGGTCTCCATGCCTCATGAATTCCTGACCAGGGTTGTCAAACAGGATTTGGGTTTCGAGCTCCCTGCTCAGGGAAATTACGGCATGGGGGTCGTCTTTTTACCCACCGATGCCGCCCAGCGGGAACATTGTCGCAAGGTCGTCGAAGAAGCCGTCCATAATCAGGGGCTCATCGTTTTGGGATGGCGTGAACTGCCTGTCTCCCCGGACAAAGCCGACATCGGCCCGTCCGCCCGTCGTGCCATGCCTCATATGGAGCAGGTCTTCATCTCTACTTCGAATGGTAAAGTGGCCGATCAGGACCATCTCGAACGAAATCTCTATATTATTCTGAAGTCATCCAGCCGCCAGTTGCGCGAAGGAAGTCTGCCTCAGGGATTGATGTTCTACTTCTGTTCGCTGTCCAGCAAAGTGGTCGTCTACAAAGGGATGTTGACCCCGGATCAGGTGATGCCTTTCTATCCGGACCTGCAGGCCGAAGATTTCACCAGTCATCTGGCGATGGTCCACTCCCGGTTCTCCACGAATACGTTCCCCAGTTGGGATCGCGCCCAGCCGTGTCGTTTCATGGCCCATAATGGAGAAATCAATACACTGCGCGGCAATGCCAACTGGATGTACGCGCGACAGGGCAAGATGTCCAGCGATCTGTTCGGGGCTGACATCGAAAAGTTATTCCCGATCATTGAACCCCACTGTTCCGACTCCGGTAACTTTGATAATGCGCTGGAACTGTTGTTGATGTCCGGTCGTCCTTTGCCGGAAGTTATGATGATGATGATTCCCGAAGCCTGGCAGAATCATCACTCGATCTCCGTCGCC
The DNA here is from genome assembly GCF_937919775.1 of uncultured Gimesia sp. Classification (GTDB taxonomy): domain Bacteria; phylum Planctomycetota; class Planctomycetia; order Planctomycetales; family Planctomycetaceae; genus Gimesia. Next base: position 7,982 of record NZ_CALFPF010000365.1, on the reverse strand, counting down.
AAACGCGCCTTTTATGAATATTACTCTGCGCTGCAGGAACCGTGGGACGGACCGGCTTCCGTCTCCTTCACTGACGGAAAGTGCATCGGCGCCGTGCTGGACCGGAATGGTTTGCGGCCCAGTCGTTATTATGTAACTCACGATGACCGGGTGATCATGGCCAGCGAAGTGGGCGTGCTCGAAGTCGATCCCAAAATCGTCAAGGAAAAAGGCCGCCTGCAACCGGGGAAAATGTTCCTGGTTGACTTCGAAGAAGGCCGCCTGATTCCCGATGAAGAGATCAAGGAAAAGTACGCCACCAAGCGACCTTACTTTGACTGGCTCGAAAACCAGCGGATTCAGCTGCAGGATCTTCCGCCCGCTGATGAAGTCGAGGAGATTCCCCCGGCCGAACTGCTGTCCCGCATGCAGGCTTTCGGGTTTACGTTTGAAACGATGAAGTTCATGCTGATTCCGCTGATCAAAACCAAGAAAGATCCGATTGGCTCGATGGGCAATGACGCAGCTCTGGCCTGCCTCAGTGATCAGTCGCGTCTGATTTATGATTACTTCCACCAGCTCTTTGCCCAGGTGACGAACCCGGCTATCGATTCGATTCGGGAAGAAGTGATTATGACACTCGAGTGTTATATCGGCCCCGAAGGGAACCTGCTGGAATCAACCGAAGAGCAATGCCACCGTCTGTTGATTCCTGAGCCGATCATCTCCAACGAAGAGATGGCCGCCATCAAGGCTATGGATTACCGTGGCTGGAAAAATAAAACTATTGATACCACCTATCCCAAGTCGGCTGGAGAAGCCGGGTTCCGGGCTGCCCTGGATCGGATTCGGGAAGAAGCATCACAGGCGATTGCCGACGGTTTCAGTCTGATTACATTGTCAGACCGCGCTGTGAATCGTGATCGAATCTGTTTGCCGACATTGATTTCCTGCGGTGCGGTGCATCATCATCTGGTGCGTAACGAACAGCGCACACAGATTGGTATCGTGCTGGAAACCGGCGAAGCCCGCGAAGTGCATCATCACTGTCTGCTGTTCGGTTACGGTGCCGATGCGGTCAATCCTTATATGGCATTTGAATCTTTATGGCACACGCTGGAAGCCGGCGAACTCGATGCCGCCAAATGGAACCGGGATTCCATCGTCGCCGCTTACTGCAAAGGGGTCGGCAAAGGCATGCTGAAAGTCATGGCCAAGATGGGCATTTCGACGCTGCAAAGTTATAAAGGGGCACAGATTTTCGAAGCGGTTGGCTTGAATAAGGAAATCATCGATACCTGTTTTGTCGGAACCGCCAGCCGGATTAAGGGGATTGGCTTTGACGTCATCACTAAAGAATGCGAGATGCGGCACGACATCGGTTATCCGCATCGGGAACAGTACCGGGTCCCCGGTCTGCCTAACCCCGGAGTTTATCATTGGCGTGCCAATGGAGAAAAGCATTCCTGGTCACCCGAAAATATTGCCAACCTGCAGGCGGCTGCCACTTCGGGAGACAAAAACGCGTACAAGCAGTTTGCGAAAGCCGTCAACGAACAGACGACCCGTGAGTGTCACCTGCGCGGTTTATTGAAATTCAAAAAACGAGATTCCATTCCCCTCGACGAAGTGGAACCCGTGACGGAAATCGTCAAGCGTTTCTGCACCGGCGCCATGAGCTACGGTTCGATCTCTGCCGAATCGCATGAAACGCTGGCCATCGCCATGAATCGTCTGGGTGGAAAAAGCAACACGGGAGAAGGGGGCGAAGATTACAGCCGCTTCAAACCTCTCGAGAACGGCGATTCCAAACGCTCCGCCATCAAGCAGGTCGCTTCCGGCCGGTTTGGTGTGACCAGCTGGTACCTGACGAATGCCGATGAGTTGCAGATCAAGATTTCTCAAGGTGCCAAGCCGGGAGAAGGGGGCGAATTGCCCGGGCATAAGGTCAATAAGATCATTGCTGCGGTCCGTCATTCCACTCCGGGAGTGGGACTGATCAGTCCGCCGCCGCACCATGATATTTATTCGATTGAAGACCTGTCTCAGTTGATCTACGACCTGAAGAATACCAATCCTTCCGCGCGGATCAGCGTCAAACTCGTTTCGGAAGTCGGCGTGGGAACGATTGCCTCCGGTGTCGCCAAAGGGCACGCCGACAACATTCTGATCTCAGGTGCCTCCGGTGGTACAGGGGCTTCTCCCCTGACCAGCCTCAAACATGCCGGTCTGCCCTGGGAACTGGGGATCGCCGAAACCCATCAGACACTGGTTCTGAACGATTTACGCAGCCGCGTGCGATTGCAGACTGACGGCCAGTTGAAAACCGGTCGCGATGTGGTGATTGCCAATTTACTGGGCGCAGAAGAGTTCGGGTTCTCAACCGGGCCGCTGATTACCCTGGGCTGTATCATGATGCGTAAGTGTCATCTCAATACCTGTCCCGTGGGAATTGCGACACAGAATCCGGAACTGCGCAAGAAGTTCGCCGGTCAGCCGGAGCACGTGGTGAATTACTTCTTCCTGATGGCGGAAGAAGCCCGCGAACTCATGGCAGAACTCGGCTTCCGTAACATGAATGAAATGGTCGGCCGCAGCGATGTACTGGAACTGGACGAGTCCGTCGCGCACTGGAAAGCGAAGCACCTGGATCTGACACCGATTCTGCGGCTTGCCGAAAAACCGCATCCGAATGTGGGCACGTATTGCACACGGGATCAACAGCATGGTCTGGATGTGGTTCTGGACAATGTCCTCATCAGTGAAGCACAGCCCGCGATTCAGAATCGTGAGCCTGTGATTATTGACGTCAAACTCAAGAACACCGACCGTACGTTCGGCACGATGTTGAGCCATGAAGTCTCCAAGCATCATGGTCCCGACGGTCTGCCCGATGAAACGATTCACATCAACAGCACGGGCTCTGCCGGACAGAGTCTGGGGGCCTGGCTGGCGCACGGCATTACCATTGAACACGAAGGCGATGCCAACGACTACGTGGGTAAAGGACTCAGCGGGGGAAGAATCATCATCTACCCGCCTGCCGATTCCACATTCCTGCCGGAAGAAAACATCATCGTGGGCAACGTGAACCTCTACGGTGCCACCGAAGGGGAAGTTTACATTCGCGGTCAGGCGGCAGAACGCTTCTGTGTCCGAAACTCCGGCGCCAAAGCGGTTGTCGAAGGGATCGGCGATCACGGTTGCGAATACATGACCGGCGGTCGTGCAGTGATCCTGGGTGAAACCGGGAGAAACTTCGCAGCGGGCATGTCGGGCGGTATTTCGTATGTCTACGATCCGGATGGGTTGCTGCTGCAGAACTGCAATCTGGAGACGGTCGTACTGGAACAGGTGGAAGAAGCCGATGACGTCGCAGAACTCAAAGCTTTGATTGATAATCATCGCAAATTTACCGGTTCGACCGTTGCTAAAATGATCCTGGATCATTGGGAATCCGAACTCGAATCTTTCAAGAAAGTGATGCCCATCGATTACAAACGGGCCTTGGAAGAAATGGCGGCGGAAGAGGCTGAAGTCGCCGTTTAAGCAGGCCTCGTCTGGCGTTCCTTGAACTTTCAATTCAGGTGAGAGGCGCGTCTTTCCGAGTGCATTTCTTCCACGAATAACAGAGCAAACTTTTTTTAGAGTGAGATAGAATTATGGGTAAGCCAACGGGCTTCATGGAATTTCCACGAGAACTGGGTGTCGACAGAAAACCCGAGTTGCGCATTCTTGACTGGAACGAATTTCACGATCATCTGACGGATGGTGAACTCAAAAATCAGGGCGCGCGCTGCATGGACTGCGGCATTCCTTTCTGTCATACCGGAAAAACGCTGGCCGGCATGGCATCCGGGTGCCCGATCAATAACCTGATTCCCGAGTGGAATGACCATATCTATCACGGACGCTGGCAGGATGCGATTGACAGTCTGCACAAGACGAATAATTTCCCCGAGTTCACCGGCCGGGTTTGCCCGGCTCCCTGCGAAGGGGCCTGCGTGGTGGGAATTAATGAACCACCTGTGACGATCAAAAATATCGAGAATTCGATCATCGATCACGCCTTCGATAAAGGCTGGGTCGTGGCGAATCCTCCTAAGGTTCGGACCAGTAAAAAAGTCGCTGTGGTAGGCTCCGGTCCCGCAGGGCTGGCGGCGGCTGCGCAGCTCAACAACGCCGGTCACAGCGTGACTGTTTTTGAACGCGATGATCGTATCGGCGGCTTGCTGATGTACGGCATCCCCAATATGAAACTGGAAAAATGGATCGTGCAGCGACGCGTCGATCTGCTGGCCGACGAAGGCGTTAAATTTGTCACGAATACGTCGATTGGCGTTGATATCAAAGCCGATCAACTGATGAAAGACTTCGACGCCGTCGTGCTTTGCACCGGTGCGACCAAGCCCCGCGATCTGCTGATTCCCGGCCGCGATCTGAAAGGCGTGCATTTCGCGATGGAATATCTGTCGGCGAATACGAAAAGCCTGCTGGAATCGGGTCTGGAAAATACGCATTATCAAAATTCCCCCGTGAAAAACTTTATCAATGCGGAAGGCAAGAAAGTCGTTGTCATCGGCGGTGGAGATACCGGGAACGACTGCCTGGGGACTTCGATGCGACAGAAATGCGAAAGCCTGATCAACCTGGAAATTGTACCGCCGCCACCAGCGACGCGGGCAGCGAATAACCCCTGGCCTCAATGGCCGAAAATTTTCCGGGTGGACTACGGCCATGAAGAGGCGGCTGCTGTTTTCGGGAAAGATCCGCGGATGTTCCAGATGTCGACGGTCGAGTTTACCGGCGACGGACAAGGCAATCTGACCGGGATTAAAATCTGCGAAGTCGACTGGTCCAAACCGGTCGAGAACGGCCCGCCGTTCAGCGTGGTTCCCGGTTCGGAAAAAGAGCTGCCCTGCGATCTGGTTTTCCTGGCGCTGGGTTTTGTCGGCCCCGAGCACATCATCAGCGAGCAGCTGCAGCTGGAAACCGATGCCCGTTCAAACTTCAAAGCCGAGCACGAGCAGTACACAACCAGCGTCGAAGGGGTCTTCGCCGCCGGCGACTGCCGTCGCGGACAAAGCCTGATCGTCTGGGCCATCAACGAAGGCCGCGGCGCCGCCCGAGAATGCGACCGCTACCTGATGGGCGCGACCGAACTGCCGTAAGTAGGAGGTTTGGTGATCGTGATGCCTGAGATAACTGTTTGATGATAGGATGAGGTGATTCCGGGATGGTCAATCATGATAATCAACCCGATCCAAAACAGCCTGATCGTAATCAGGAGGCAGGTTCATGGACGGAAACACATTGTCAGGTGATTGAACTTCCGCTGACGAAAGAGTCCCTGATTTTGGTATTACGATACGCTTTGGATGTTGAGAATTCGCCTTACACTCATCAGGAAATCGCCTGGTGGGCCGACGAATTTCATATGGGGCAGTTCGACCACGAAAACAACATCGAAGCAGCCGTCGCAGATGTGGCCCTCGATCTGCACCTGCAGTGGCAGATGTATCTGGACAATACCTACACTCCGGAATCGCTGCAAAACCTGGATTTTTCGAAGGTCCAACTGCCCGCCGAGTGGTTTTCAAAATGGCTGGAGCAGCTTGACGCTTAATGTGTATTGAGAACTTCCCGGCATGAGCCGGATTTGTCTGGCTTGATCATGTTGATTTCGAGGTAGTGATGCCTCTGTTCTGATTTGGCGATTGGCAAAAAAATGAAACAGCAATTCACCGTCGCGGCCTGTCAGTTGTTTGATGTGCAGGATGATCTGGAGCAGTCTCTGGAAACGATCATCGACTTTGCCACGCGTGCCGCGGAGCGGGGGGCGATGCTGGTCTGCTTTCCTGAATGTTATCTGCAGGGTTATATCGTGGAAGAACGGCAGGCACGACGGCGGGCCATCGATCTGGCGTCGAGGCAGTTTGCAGAGATTCTCAGGAAACTGGAGTCGGTGCAGCCGACGCTGGTGATCGGCATGATTGAAAAAGCGGGAGAGAGTTTGCATATCACGGCGGTGGTGGTGAAAAGAGGGAAGCTGCTGGGACATCATCGCAAGAATCGTCTGGCGCCCGGGGAACGACTGTTTGCGCCGGGAGTAGAGACGCCGCTTTTTGAAGTGGACGGGCTGCGGTTCGGGATTAATATCTGTTATGAACTCCAGGTGCCAGAGCGGGCAGCGGCGGTGGCGACCCAGGGGGCGTCGCTCGTGGTCTGTCCCTGTTACAATATGCTGCATCCGGAAAATGCCGAAACTTGGAAAGAGAAACATAACGCGATCCGGGCTGAGCGGACACGGGAATCGGGGCTCTGGCTGCTGTCCTCCGATGTGACCGGCGAACGGGACGGGCAGATTTCCTACGGCCCGACGGCGGTGATTGACCCGGGCGGAGAGGTGGTGTCGCAGGTTCCCTTAATGCAGGAAGGCCTGCTGGTGCAGGAGATTTTAGTTTGAGCAGCGTTTCAAGTTAAGAACACGGATTTATGAGTTTATTCGATCATTATATCCCCGACCCACCTCTTCGTTGTCCGGTGTGCGATTCGGTTCTCGAAGACTGGCAGGGTAAAGACGGGCCCTGTTTTCTGCTCACATGGCGCCAAGGAATTAAGTTTCCTGTGGCGCATGAATGGCCCGATGAAAGCGTTTCCGATACGAAATCTTTTCTTGAATCCTGGACGCTACCGTCTCGTTTTGTGATCTATACTGACGGTTGTCGATGCGATCGTCAGATCGAAGCATATGGAACTTGCGAGAATGGGGTATGGATGTTTGCTGAGGTAGTTACCCATTTCAATTATCGTCCGGGAAGTTTAACCAGCGCGCAGGATGAGCAACAGATTCGGGACGATCTCAAGCGGTGGATTGAGAATGAATCTCGTTGATTGATCTCGTTTTTTGAAATATTAGGAACCGAATTGGCGACTTCTCAAATTTCTGTTCTGGATCTACGTCAAGTCTGTTGTACTGCTGAACTGTGATTGACCCGTTTTCGGTGATTATTTATCGTGTACGTCAGTAAATCGTTCTTTCACACACACACGGAGGTTGAGATGTCCCAGCGTTCGAGGATCACTGTCTGGCTGAAACGTGGTTGTGTTGTTCTCGGTTTGATGGCGATGGTTTTGGTGGCTGGCGTCCTGGTGCTGGCGGCCACATCCGGCGGTTCAACCAGCGGTACGTTGGCCAATGGTCGTTCGGTGACGGCGAGTGCCGACGCCTGGTATTTAGAAACCCAGTTTATGGGGGATACCGCGCAGATTAAAACCCCACACTTTCTCATCGTGGTGGCTCCCGAACAATTGACCGTGAATGCCAAGCCGGTTGCGACGATTGATGCAGCGGTCAAAGCGGTCGAAGTCAACGTGAAAGGTGGCACAGTGACGTTTCTGGCGAACGGCAAATCCGTCGGGACCTACACGCGATAGTTTTTCACCGGGAGCTTGTTGTGAAATATGATTCTCTGGACAACGTGTTCACATGACAGATATCACCGTCGATTTGAATGGTTATCGCGTGAACCTGCGGGTGGCGGCGATTGTGACGCGCGGGGCGGAGGTGTTGTTGTGCCGTCCGCCGGGACATGACTGGTGGTTTCTGCCAGGGGGCAGGATTAAAACGAATGAAGACTCTCACATCGCACTGCGGCGAGAATTAACCGAGGAGATCGGCCCGGGGTTCGAGGTGATTCGGCCGGCGATCATCGTCGAGAATTTTTTTGACCTGGACGGCAGGCACTTTCACGAGATCTGTACCATTTTTGAAGTCGCCTGGAACGGGGGAGAATTGAATGGGAATCCAGAGCAATATGAGGAAGTGTTTGCCTGGTTTCCACGGGAGCAACTCGCCGATCTGGTTCTCAAGCCTGATTTCATCAAAGAGACGATTCTGAAACCGCGGCCCGGTCTGGAATTGATTGTGAATCGGGAAAATCACTGAGATTCATAGCCACGGTTCTGTTTCTCAGTAGAATCAAAGATGAAACGAAGACTTA
>NZ_CALFPF010000364.1 GCF_937919775.1 uncultured Gimesia sp. | reverse complement strand
GATGATCTCGCCTCAAATGATCAGACCATTGTTGAAACGCCCGCTGCCGATGATATCTATGCGACGCTTGTCGATCCGGAAGCGCTGGCTATAGATCAGACGCTATCGGAAGAGGATCAAAGCGCCTGGGCGGAAACACGCACGATCAGTGAAATTCCGGAAGAGCGCGAGGAATCTGCAAATGATCAGACAATGGTGCTCGACGAGTCCGAGAATCTGTCTGACATCAATGCGACATTCGTCGAAAGTGACAGCACGCCCCGCGCGATTGATGCTACACTTGTCTCTGATGATGTTCCCCCGGAACTGATGGCGACGATGAATTCGGCCTGGGGCGGGGAAATGGCGACGATGGCCGACGGTCCCGAAATGACCATCAAAGCCCCGGATCTGGCTGGAGAGGAACTGACGAATCAGACATCGCTGGTGATTAAAAAACGGCTTTTCAGCGATAAGATCAAGTCGGAATATTTAGCCAATGCCGAATATGAACTGCTGGAAATTCTCGGTCAGGGGGGCATGGGTGTCGTCTACACTGCACGGCAGACATCCATTGACCGCCAGGTTGCCGTCAAGATGCTCAAGGGTAAAACCGCTGAGAATCGCGAGCAGCGGCACAAATTCCTGGCGGAAGCGGTCGTCACCGGCGAACTGGACCATCCCAATATCGTTCCGATTTATGATGTGGGTAGTAATAACAGCGGCGCCTTATTCTATTCGATGAAAAAAGTGGAAGGCCGCCCGTGGTTAAAGTCCATCCGGAAAAAATCGCTGGCTGAAAACCTGAATATCCTGATGAAAGTGGCCGACGCCGTCGCGTTCGCGCACTCACGCAGCGTCGTCCACCGCGATTTGAAACCGGAAAACGTCATGCTCGGCGAGTTCGGCGAAGTGCTCGTCATGGACTGGGGGCTGGCACAGTCCACCTCCGGATTCCGAAAGTCCAGCAGCATCATCACGACTTCCAGCATGGGCGGAACCCCCGCTTATATGGCTCCGGAAATGGCAACGGGGCCTGTCGATAAAATTTCGCCGCTCTCTGACATTTACCTGTTAGGGGCGATCCTGTACGAAATTCTCACGGGACGCCCGCCGCATACCGGCAAAACAGCCATGAAATGTCTGATGGCGGCTGCCAAAAATGAAATTGTAGCGACCGAGAAAAAAGGGGAACTTTTTGATGTTGCGATGAAAGCCATGGCAACGCAAACGAAGGATCGTTATCCCAGCGTGCAGGCGCTGCAGCAAGCTATCATGGATTATCAGTCGCATTCGGAAAGTATTTCGCTGGCAACCAGAGCCGAAACCGATTTGAGTTCCGCCGTGGAAACAGAGAACTATGAACTGTTTTCCCGCGCCCTGTTCGGCTTCCAGGAAGCACTTTCGCTCTGGCCGGAGAATACCTCGGCGCAGGCAGGCGTCACGAAAACAACTTTAAACTATGCCAGCACGGCTTATGCAAAAGGCGACTATGACCTCGGACTTTCGCTGCTGAATGAAGCAGAGCCGTCACATTCTGAACTCATTGAAAAAATCCGGGCTGACCAGTCCGAACGCGATGCCCGTCAGCAAAGACTCCGCGCAGCAAAACGCGTCTTCATCGGAATGCTGGCGACCGTCATGATTGTGGTCACCGGTGCCTTCTTCTGGATTCGGGCGGAAGCAAACCGGGCAGTCGCAGCCGAAAAAGTCGCAGAAACCGAACGCGATACCGCCGTTAATGAACGTAAAAAAGCCGAAGATGCCCGTGCTGAGGAAGTGATTGCACGGAAGAAAGCCGATGAAGCTAAGGAAAAAGCAGAAGAGGCACAACGGCTTGAAACGGTAGCTCTGGCAAAGGAAAAAGCTGCCCTGGTAAAACAAGAAGCAGCCCTGAAAGTAGCAGAAATTGAGCGTGATAAAGCAGTCACAGCGAAGAAGGCAGAAGAATACGAAGCCTATATCGCCCGCATTGGTCTGGCAGCCGCCAAGATTGATGAAAACGCGTTCGAAAGCGCTATTCAACTGCTCAATGGATGTCCTGAAGAATTACGAAACTGGGAATGGGGACGGCTCATGCATCTCTGCTCACAAAGCAGCCGCACCTTCGATGCGAAAGCGCCGGTTGACGCATTGGCAATTTCGAAAGATGGCTCACAGTTCGTCACGGGCGGCAAAGATGGTTTCGCACGTCTCTGGGATCGCGAGACGGGAAAAGTCATCGCCGCCTTCGATCATCAAAAGTATCCCGTTTTAGCGGTCGCCATCAGCCCCGACGGTAAAACGCTGGCAACGGGTTCTGAAGATCCTGACGGGTTTCTCAAACTCTGGGATCTCGAATCGCGTTTACAAATTAAAAGAGTGTTTCAAAATCCCGGACAGAAAATGCCCTTTGATCAAGGGCATACGGAAGGCGTGCTCAGCATCTCCTTTTCCAAAGACGGCACGCGACTCTTGACCAGTTCCTATGACAAAACAGCGCGGCTCTGGGAGCTGGAAACCGGGAAACAACTACGCCGTTTCTGGGGACATAACTGGTGGGTCTGGGATGCCAACTTCTCTACCGATGAGCGTCGGATTGTCACAGCCAGCCAGGATGGAACCGCCGTCATCTGGTCTGTGGAGACCGGAAAACAGGGTGCTCCCTTCACCGGTCATCAAGGCCCCGTGTATTCCGCCCACTTCTCTCCTGATCCGGAGAGCACGCATGTTGTCACCGGCGGCTATGATCGCCGCATCCTGTTATGGAAACCGGAAGATATTGTGCCTTACGACTTTTCGAAAATCGTTTCCGGCAAAAAAAACGAGGCATCCCCCTACACCGCTTTCGATGGACATCAGGAGAGCGTACAGTCTGCCGAGTTCACGGCTGATGGCACGATGATTCTCAGTGCCAGCCATGACAACACGGTCAAGCTCTGGGACATCGCCACCACCAAAGCGATCAAGACGTTTCGCGGTCATGACAGTTGGGTTCAGGCCGCCACACTGTTTAATGATGGCAAATGGATCCTTTCCGCCAGCCATGACGCGCAACTGAAATTGTGGAACATTGCCGATTATGCAGAAATCCGTACGCTGAACGGGCGCGTGCTCGCACAGCACGTCGATGCGATTCTGGATGTTTCCTTTTCGCATGACGGAACACAACTGGTCACAGCCAGTCGCGACAAAACCGCCATTTCCTGGAATGTTGCCACCGGAGAACCGCAAAAAGAATTTACGGAAGGTCACGCATTCCTGGCATCGAACGCCATCTTTCTGCCAGACCGCAAACGTCTGGCG
>NZ_CALFPF010000363.1 GCF_937919775.1 uncultured Gimesia sp. | reverse complement strand
GGCGGCTTGCGCTTTCGGCACTGGATCTTCATAGGGCAACGCCTTCAGGAATTCGACGAGGTCGGCGATTTCCTGTTTTGAAAGCGGGCTCGTTTTTCCATGTTTGTCGTCGTGATTATAAATAGTCAAAACTTCTTCGAGAGTTTGTGCCTTGCCGTGATGCAGGTAAGGGGCAGTGCGATAGAGGCCGAGCAGAGTGGGCGTATCATATTCGGGCCCCATCTTCTCACCTGGATTGTCGACTGCAGTGCCGACGTCGTGTCGAATAAACTTTTTCGAGGGAACCGAATCCGTGAGAAACGGGCCACTATGACAAGTCGCACATTGGGTTTGTTTCGAGAAGAACAGCTCACGTCCACGCTCTGCTGCCGGATTGAGACCTTTTTTGGCGTAGGGGCTTAATGTAAATTCATGTGTGTTGGAGTAAGCAGCCATTGCATCCAAGGCACGAGACAAACCGCTATTCGGAGCATCCAGAGCAGGATTGATTTTTCCTCTGACCAGACCTTTACCCTGCATGAGTGGTCCACGGATCGTATGTTCGAAGTCCTGAACTTCATCGCGGTCTGCGGACCAGTGGATCGGGTGCGTCCAGGCCATCCCGGCCAGTGATTGCGTGTTTCTCAATCCTTCCGGGTTATGCCAGGTTTTTCCGTCAGGTTGTCCATCAGGGTGACAGCTCGCGCAGGAGATCCACAAGCGGCTCGACATGGGCTGCAGCGCAGTATAGAAAAGCTGTTTACCCAGCAGGATTTCTTCTCCCAAAGGGTTTTCAGTCACATTAATCGTCGCCTGACGAAGCAGTGTTTGCGTGTCGTAAGCAACGACATTGAAGTCGAGTGCATTGTAAATATAAAACGTGTTTCCGTCCGGCGCGACGCGTACGGCGCGAGGATTATGTCCCAGATTCAGCGCGGCCCGAAATGTCAGTTCGCGGTAGTTATCGTCGATGACATTGCAGACGAACATGTCATCGGTTCCGGCAAACACGACAAAGAAGGTTTTTCCATCCGGGGTGATGGCTGTATCCCACGGGTTCGAAGTAACGCGGGCTCCCAGAAACGAATCCATAGGGATTTTGCGCCGGCGTTTTCCTTCGCCGGCTTGAGTATCGACGATCGAAACAATCGGAAATATCGAACCGGCGCCATGCGCGACAGTGATCCTTGATCGAATATGAGGTAGATAGGCTTTCGGACGAAAAGGGTGCAACGTAATTTGACGTGCGAGATTGTCGGTGCTGCCTCCAGCCCACTCGTCGGCTGTCTGACCACTGGCAACATCAATCTTTCTAACGAGGGCACTATAATATTCGGTTGTAAACAGGCTTTGATCATCGTTGGAAATCGCGATACCTCGCAGATGTTCTCCTGTGGAAAACTCCCGTAGGACTTCTTTGGAGTTGGTGTCGATTTCCACAATCCGCCCCGGATAATCGAGTGTGACGAAGATTTTTGCGCCGTCACTCGTAGAGACGATACCGTATGGTTCATCAAAAACCTCTGTCTGACCGATCTGTTTTCCGGTATCAGCATTGAGAAATACAACTTTATCTTCGTCATAGACGGCGGTTGCCAGGAGGTGGGTCTTACCCAGGAAACTGACTCCTTCGGGATGTTTTCCGACTTTGATTTCACTCAGCTTCTTTTGGGATTGCAGATCGATAATGGTGACCGAACCGCTATCGCGGTTGGAACAGGCGAGCAGTTTGCCGTCGGTTGAGATATCCATCAGGCTGTTCGATTGACCGGCGCCGGCGAGTTGCAGGGCGGGCAACAGGCTCATGAAAGAGGTCAGAGCCAGCGAACAGAAAAATCGAACGGACCTTACACTGAGAGACATTGAAACCCCTTTGCGAATGGTGAAGATTCGTAATTGGTCTAACGCGGCGGGAAACAGAAACCCCGCTAACCGAACAGGGAAAGCGGGGTCTACTTGTTCTGCAATTAATTATCTAAAATCTTTAGTTCAGGATCTTAGAGGTGTCTTTCACAATTTTATTGATCGTGTCTTTAGACAGATCACTTTTCTTCATTGCGTGATTGACTTTCACTTCGCCTTTAACCCACATCAGAACCGTGATGTCAGCATCTTTGGAAATGTTGTAGGAAGAGGGACCAGCTTCACCTTCGAAGTTAGTCAGTGGTGTGTTTTTGATTTGCTTGCTGTCAGCAATCTTTTTGAGTGCTGCACTGGATGTGTCAGCGTCGTCAGTCAGATGGACCACGAAAGCAGCCATTTTCTGATCGCGGTTTTCGCCAACTTTGGCATCAATCTGTGCAATCAGATCCTGGACATCACCATTCATTTCGCGAGCGAAGATGTTGACCACAGGACGTCCGCCGTAGCTGCAACGATAGCAGAGTGACTTACCGGCATTAGGGCCCGTACAATCATTGACTGTATATGCTCCCGGTTTTCCACCAACTTCGATACCAGACTTCAGTTCTGCTGCAGAGCTGAAAGAACCGGCTGCGACGAACATCAACGCAACTGTGAGTGTAAGCAGTCTTTTCATGTATTTCTCCTTGGGTTTCCAATACTTGACAAAAATTCCTGCCGAGGCAGGGGAGATACGTCAATACTGACGTATCCATGAATTTTAATGCGAGTGAAAGGGGAGTGCAATTGAGTTGGCACTTTTTCTTTTTCCGCTGTGTATCATAATTTCATTGTTTCTTAACCAGAAAGTGAAATCAGGCTTCAGAAGATTGCCTCTGAATCAGGGCCTTTCCCAGACCGCAGGCAGTTTCTTTGAGTCTGCTCCATAAGTCTGCGAGACGATAAAGCCGCTTGCCTGCGAAGTATAAAAGATGCGTCCGTTCGAAACGACTGCGCCGAGACACTCGCGCGAATCAATCGCAGGCCCCGTCGAAACCAGCTTGCCGTTGTCGGACAGATCAATCATATCCATATTCGCACCCAGCACATAAGGCTCGGAAAGTGTAAAGCGACAGCAGGCATAGTTATGACCGATGCTGTTGACAACCTTGCCGGTTTTATGATCGAAGACGTTGCCTTTTCCGCGTAACGCATTGGAAAAGATGAAATCCTGACCCACGGTCACAACATTAAGCGCCGACGTGACCGCATCCGATTGCCATACCAGCGAACCGTCTTTTGCGTCCAGGCACCACACAAATCGGTCCTGCGTCTCCTCGTTGGCACGGTTAAAACCGCCGATGTAAATGCGGCCGTCGCGGGCACTCAGCGTGCACTTGGATGTGACATAATATTTATTCGTCAGCCAGATTACGTTACCCGTTTGGGGATCAAGACAGGCTGTGATTCCATTATTTTCAACGGGCAATCCGCGTCGTTTGCGCTGACTGGTGGCGTAACCGAAGAAGGTCGAGTAATAAAGTTTCCCATCCAGAATCGCGATGCCACAGTCGTTGCCGCCTCGTCCGTATTCAGAGAAATCTTTTTCCCAGACGACCTTGCCCGTATCCAGGTCCCAGGCCCAGATGCGTGGACGGTGATCTTTCGGGTAATAAGGATTGTCGTTGGAATAGATCCAGCTCATCACTTCGCGTCCGTCCGATTTGGTTTCCGGTTTGCCTCCGAACGTGAATGCTTTTTCTGTTCCCTGGGTCGCATATTCTCCGGAACCGGAAGCGTAGATCGCGATGTTGCCCTCTACGACCGGTGGAAATTGTCGGCTCCAACTGGGCGAACCGGTAAAAGGGGCTTCCCAGAGCAATTCCCCGGTTGCGGCATCCAGGCAACGCATGAGTGATTTTTTGATGCCTGCCTGCGGAATCAGCAGCTTGCCATTAATGTAAAGTGGTGACGTGAATGACAAATAAACGTCGGGCCAATAACGTCGCCACAACAGCCGACCGGTATCCTGCTCGACTGCAATAATTTGACCCTCTGCAGTGTGTGTGTAGAGTCGTCCTCCACCGCAGACGGGGAGATGTTTCACAGTCCCTTCCAGACGGCGTGCCCAGCGCATCCGGAGCGGCGGCTTCAAGCCCTGGGAATTGGCATTCGTGCCTCCGAAGTCACCGTAATTCGTGTACCAGTCAAATTTCGGATCGGTCAGGGGTCCGGTGAGCGGGCTGCGAATCTTCCAAAGCTGTAAATCCTGTTGTGGTAAAGCGGACTCTGGCTTTGATGCCGTACCGTCTGCGTTCAGGACATACAGATAACCATCCTCGCAGGGAACATAGATTTTGTTGCCGGCAATCGCGACGGACGCTGTAATGGGAGCACCGAAGGCGGTAGCGAAAGTTGCTGTCTCTCCTCCCGCCAGAGGCACGACATACAGTTTACCATCAAGGCCGCCATAGACGGCGTGGTCGCGTGTTAAGACGGGCGAGCAGACAGAAGCCGCTTCACAGAGGACCTCTGTTTTTTCATCCCCGATTGCATGACGGCACAGGCCGAGACCTGCTTCCGGTCGAACGCGGTACACATCATTGCCGCGAATACTGACGGAGGCAAAACTCAAGAGCCCGGGATCTCGAATGGATGTTTGAGTCCCTTTGATAAAGTCCGTTTGAACTTTGTCTCCCTCCAGTCGCATTATTTCAACGCGACCTGCATTGTCTCGTCGATGCCATTGCACATAGACATTGCCCTTCTCATCTGCGCTCTGCCCAAACGTAGCGGGAAATTCCGAACCGGCGTAATTGGGGACTTCGCCGACCGCACGCAGACGCGGAGTTTTTCCCGCATCATCGAGAAATACGGTACGGCCGCCTGCCGGTATGACGATCGTGTTCCCCGCCAGACAGATATCGCGCGAGCAGACAAAGTGATCGCGCCAGGTAACGCGATCCTTCCGATGGGCAAGCCAGTCAGCACCGCTCCAGCGATTGCCGTTAAAATGAACCACTTCCTTCACGAAATCCCAGGTCCAGACAACTTCACCTTTAGGTTCCACTGCATAAACCTGCGCACCTAACGTGGCAAAATAGACGCGGTTTCCATTCACGACGGGAGCCGAAAAAATCGGCTCACGGCAGTCGATTTCTTTCACAACAGCGCCGGTATTGAGATCAAGTACATAATAGTAACCAGCTGCGGTGCCGACGTGCAGATATTGATCGATCACCGCCGGGGTTGCAACATTGTTACAGTTTCCCGCTCCGCCGCGCGTAGCAAATTTCCAGAGAACCTGGTTGTTCGTGGCATCAATGGCGAAGACAACCCCCGACCCGTCAATCACGAAGACTTTACCATGACTGACGACCGGCGAAGTATAGATGCCATCCGTTAAAGGGATGGCTGCTGCCAGAGAGAGTGGTGTCTTTAAAGTGATCTCCGGTACGTTTCCCGATCGAA
>NZ_CALFPF010000362.1 GCF_937919775.1 uncultured Gimesia sp. | reverse complement strand
GGATCCGGATCTCTGAACAATCTATGAATCAAAATGCCTCATTTTATGTCTGGTTGGGAGCAGATCAAAACCAGCATTTTCAGCCTTTACCACAATTCATGATTTTGATGCAGGAACTGGGGCTGTTTGAGTCACGTTCCTTTGTCACGATGCGAAATCAGCGGGGCTACGGCACCCAGAAAAACTGGATGGCCGTCAGACAGGAGTTATTGTACTACATCAAAGGCAGCCCTTTTTTCGAAGTGCAATACACGGATATTCCGAAAATATTGAGGGGTTATTACAAAAAGATCAACGGTAGAAAAACCGAGAATCTGGAACGTGGCAGATCGGAATATATCCGTCCGGGGAATGTCTGGGTCGATATTCAACAGGTCTTTTATCGGATGGAAGAAAACGTATCAGGCTGTTACGCTCAAAAACCTCTCAAATCGACCGAGCGCATCATTCAGGCCAGTTCCCAGCCCGGCGATTTCGTACTTGATTTCTTTTCTCACTCCGGTTCCACATTAATCGCGAGTGAACAACTGGGACGACGCTGCCTGACTTCCGATCTGGATCCCATTTACTGCGAGATTTCCATCCGCCGATTAGAACATCTTCGCCAAACCGGCAAAACCGGCTGGCAAAATGGACATCCCTTTGAAGATGTGCTCGAACCGAACGAACAGGCCATGCTGGATAAATCAACCGATTCGATTTAAAAGATTTCCGGACTGTTTCGCTGATTCATTTCTGAGTTGACGGAATTTCAAAATCATAAGTGGATGATTTCAGTGGGAAGTCTACTTCGGTTTCGTATTGCTTGAACAGTGGTTGGGGAACACTCTCACCCTCGGCTGGTACGGCACCGGCAGTTGGTGAGCCAGTGAATCCCTTAATCTGGACGCGATGCGGGCCACCGATCACTCCCTTTTCCTTCTGAGTTTGATACCGCCCCGATTCGATTTTCGCGACGGAACCAGCCCCTTTGTTCCCTTTCGAACTGTCGGGAATAAAGATGAGTTCCCCGTAGGGTACCGGTTCTCCCTTATAATTGACTGTCCCCGATAAATCGAAGCGAGCTGGCGCATCGCCCCCACTGCTACAACCAACAGGCAGCAATGTAACGAACAGATATAAAAGCAGCGCGTTAAAACGGAAGTTTGCGTTCATCTCATTTGTTCTCTGTTCGTTTATTGACTGAATCCACCGACGGGAAGGCCATCTGCTCTTTTAGCAAGTGACCGGTAGAGAGTGAGATCTGTGTTCTCACTGAAAAAGTGCGTGGAGCCATCGGCCATCAGAAAATGACAGCCCCCGACGTGATAGCTGCCAAACATACGAGACTGAATATCGAATGTGTGCCCGGTATCCGGTGTATTCGCTCCCGAATTGATCGGCAAATCAGCCGCGGCGACTTGTGCCGGCGAGCCGACAGTACGAGGCCAGTCACTCGAAGCCCACGTGTAATATTGGCTGTTTGTCTGATTCGTTGACTGGTATTTCGTTTCTCCCACTAAAAACACATTTGATGAGCCATCGGTAATATCTCGCATCTTAACCCTGGAATTATGGTGAATGACCCCGCTGTTCATCCAGAGCCGTGCACCGGCGCTATTTGAGCAAGCCGGGGTTTCTCCCCCCTGAACACCAAAGTAATTATTGCTCCGGGTGGCATCAGACGAATTCGGATCGGACGTGCATTGGTATTTGTTGTTGTTGCGAAACCACTCTGTTCGATTGCCAGCGTCACCACTGCCGAACGCCGTAGCGTCCTGAATCGAAATGAAGGGTCCGCTGAAATTGAATTTGTTGTAGCGCGGTGCCTCATCCAGGAAAGGTAAAATCAGAACGGTCCACGGAGCAAATGAGTAGGATGTGCCGGGACCAGGAGTCAGACTGCACCAGCCGGCTGCAGTTGTTCCATGTGCGGAAACGCCTGAAGGAGGAAAGGCACGATGTGTATCGAGGTAGTTGTGTAAAGCCAGCCCGATTTGTTTTAAATTGTTTTTGCAGGTAGATCGTCGTGCTGCTTCGCGCGCCTGTTGAACAGCCGGCAATAGCAGGGCAATTAAAATCGCGATAATGGAAATCACGACGAGTAACTCAATCAACGTAAACGCGCGGCGTTGTGGGACTGATGAGTTCATGGAATGTCCTCTGTTAATTTAAAATGACGATGAAATAAACAGGAAACGCGCTCATTGGATCATATATAACACTGACGCCAAAATAAAGTATTTTGGCAACAATAGCAATTATAATTTCAGGGA
>NZ_CALFPF010000361.1 GCF_937919775.1 uncultured Gimesia sp. | reverse complement strand
AAGTAAAATACGGGTTACCTGTTCGGGCTTAATGTCCGTCGTGTTTCCAATGACTTTAAAAAATGATCCCGAATTCATCGACGAAAAGCTGGAGACGGCATCGCGGTGTCGAAGCAGACTTTTGGGAGTCATCACAATCAATGGTTTACGCCATTTGCGTAACATCTGACGTCGCAGCAGGTGGAAAAACTGATCCGGTGTTGTCGGCACTGCAATTTGAATGTTATTCTCCGCAGCCATCTGCAGGAATCGTTCATAGCGGGCACTGGAATGTTCTGGCCCCTGCCCTTCGAATCCATGAGGCAACAGGAGTACGATACCACTGTAACGCTGCCATTTATCTTCGGCACTGACAATGAACTGATCGATAATCACCTGAGCCGCGTTACAGAAATCACCAAACTGCGCTTCCCAGATAATCAGGCCATCGGGACAGTCCAGACTGTACCCGTAATCAAAGCCAAGAACCCCCGCCTCCGATAGCGGGCTGTTCACAATTTCGAGCGGCCCCTGTCCCGCGACCAGATGTTTCAGAGGCGTAAATTTTTTCCCGGTGATGACATCGTGCAGAACCGCATGGCGGTGGCTGAAAGTCCCTCGCTGGGCATCCTGACCGCTCACACGAATCCGATAACCTTCAGTCAGCAGTGAGGCAAAAGCGAGTGCTTCTGCTGTCCCCCAGTCGATCTTGCGTTCGCCCAACGCCATTTCTTTACGAATCGATAACAGCCTTTCGATTTTCTTATGCGGAGTAAATCCTTCCGGTAATTCTGTCTGCTTTAACAGCAGATTCACGAGATCTTTTTCTGGAACCCCCGTATCGATCTGGTCAGCAGGTAATTCTCTTCCGCCACGATAACCGGCCCAGATACCTGCAGGCAATTCAACCGTGTGCGGGTAATTTGCGACGCGGGCCGCAGCCAGTTCTGCCTCCAGATGGGAAATACTTTCATCCTGTAAGCGGTCACCATCTTCCTGAGTTACCGATTTACGCTCCACCATGCGTCGCAGGAAACTGTCCCGAACAGAAGGACGTTTGGAAATCGTGTCATACATTAATGGCTGGGTGAATGCCGGCTCGTCCCCTTCGTTATGCCCACGTCGACGATAACAATACATGTCGATCACAACATCCCGATGGAATTCTTTACGGAAATCCATTGCCAGTCTGACAACCTGGGCCACTGCTTCCGGATCTTCCCCATTCACGTGAAAGATGGGAATCTGCAGCATTTTGGCAACGTCCGTGGCGTAGGTCGAAGATCGACTCTGTGCCGGATCCGTGGTAAAACCGATCTGGTTGTTGACGACCACGTGAATCGTACCGCCCGTGCGATACCCTTTTAATTCACTCAGATTCAAACTCTCTTGAACGACGCCTTCACCCGCAAAAGCAGCGTCGCCGTGAATCAGTAATACCATTCCCTTGGTGCGGTTAATGTTCTCCCAGCGATCCTGCTTGGCGCGCATCCGCCCCATCGCAACCGGGTTGACGAATTCCAGATGGCTGGGGTTAAAGCAGAGCGTCAGATGGACGTTATGTCCCGATTCGGTCATCCAGTCGGAACTGTAGCCCAGGTGATATTTCACGTCTCCACGCCCCATGTTCATTTCCGGAGCGGAATCTTCATATTCGCGAAAGATTTCACGAGGCCTCTTTTTCATGATGTTCGTGAGCACGTTCAGGCGGCCCCGGTGTGCCATCCCGAAGACGATTTCATCTACCCCCTGCTCTCCGGCTTTCTCAACGGCGAGGTCCAGCAGAGGAATCAGGCTTTCTGCGCCTTCCAGAGAAAAGCTTTTCAGGCCAACATATTTCTTTTGAATGAATTCTTCGAAAACAACCGCATCCGTTAAGCGACGTAAAATCCGGAGTGCTTCCGGGCGCTCAAACTTGAGAAAGTTGGCCGTACTTTCCATACGGTCTTGCAGCCACTTCCGCACACGCAAACTGTCGATGTGCATGAACTGAGCGCCGATGGAACGACAGTATGTGTTCCGTAACCATTGAATCATTTCCCGCAAAGTACGCTGAGAGGGGCCGCCAAAGCTGGAAGTGGAAAAGACGCGGTCATAGTCCTTTTCCGAAAAGTCATAAAATTCGGGCATCAATTCCGGAGGAGTGGCCTTGATTTTCCCCAATGGGTCTAAAGAAGCCAGGATATGTCCCCGCACCCGATAATTGCGAATCAGCTGATCAAGACGTTCCTGACGATCAGCGATTTTCATCGTCTGGCGTTCAGTCCCTTCCGATTGCTGCTTTCCGGGAGGATTGAACATCGTATGCCGTTTGAACGACGGACCAAAACTGGGCGTGCGATCATCCCGGGTGAGTTTATACGGAAATTTGGCAAAATAGCTCTGCCATTCCTGGGAAACCGAGCCCGGCGACTCCAAATAACTTGAGTACAGGGATTCAACAAACGTCAACGATTCCGAGCTTAATTCGTTGATCAAATCTGTTGGCAACGGACTTTCGTGGTGCCCATTCCCATTAAAAGGGGATGAAGCGGTATCTGGTTTATCAAGCATTCTGCCCTCTCCGGGCTTAGAGACGAACAATCGAC
>NZ_CALFPF010000360.1 GCF_937919775.1 uncultured Gimesia sp. | reverse complement strand
AGAGGAAATCCGAAAGCTGCTTTCCTACACTCTGCTCTCCCCGACCGCCTTTAATATTCAGCATTGGCGATTCGTGGTGGTCAAAGATCCGGAGTTGCGACAAAAAATCCGGGAGGTCTCCTGGAATCAGGCACAGGTGACCGACGCTTCGCTGCTGGTCGTGATTTGTGCGGATTTGAAGGCCTGGGAAAAAGATCCCCACCGCTACTGGCAAAACGCACCCGAGCCGGTTCAGAAAGCACTGGTGCCGATGATTTTGTCCTATTATAAAGATGACACACAGATCGAACGGGACGAAGCCCTGCGTTCGTGTGGCATGGCCGCGCAGACGTTAATGCTGGTCGCCAAAGAGATGGGCTACGATACCTGCCCGATGGACGGTTTTGACTTCGAGAAAGTGGGGCAACTGATCAACCTGCCCGACGATTATCTGATTTCGATGTTTATCGTTGTGGGGAAAGCAGTCCGCCCTGCCAACGAACGGGCCGGACAGTTGCCATTCGAAGAAGTCGTGATTTACGACCGATTTGAATAAAATTTGGCCGGCGAACCCTTATTTTGAGGGACCCGTTTGTTAAGATGCAGTCCATTACTTTCTTTTATTTAGAAAATACTGCAGGTTTTTATGAACAACGAACCGTCTTCGAATCCATTCAAACGTATTCTCAGCAGTCTCGGTCCCGCGATTATTACCGCGTCGGTGGTGCTGGGGCCGGGCAGTATTCTGTCGGCTTCAAAAATCGGTCACACCTATGGCTACCAGATGATCTGGGTACTGGTGATCGCCGTGATTATGATGATCGCGATGACGGCGCTCTCGGCCCGGTTGGGAATTCAACTGGAGGGGACGATCTGTGAAGAGCTGGCGAAGCGCGCCGGGCGACCGATTGCCGCGGCGACGGGCATCATCCTGTTTTTGATCGCCGCCTGTTTTCAATTCAGTAACAACCTGGGAATTCTGGCAGCGGTCGAGCCGTTCATTGAAGATAAGAGCAACGTCTCGATCGGCATCATTGTCGGCATGAACGCGTTCATTATCATGGCCTTGTACGGGTTCAAACATCTGTACGGTCTGATTGAAAAACTGATGAAGCTGCTGGTGGCGATCATGATGATCGCGTTCGCCATCAATCTGTTTCAGGTGAAGCCGGACTGGGTGGCGGCGATCACCGGTTTCATTCCTTCGATTCCTGAAGGGACCTTCGATACGATTCTGCCGAAATGGGATGCATCGACGAAAAAAGTACAGGACTTAATGACGCCGCTGGTGGCCTTGTATGCGACCACCTTTTCTGTGGCGGGTGCTTTTTATCAATCGTACCTGGTGCGGCAGAAAGGCTGGACGCGAGCCAATCTGAAACAGGGGCTGATCGACTCGACACTGGGCATTAGTGTGCTGGGGCTGATTACAATGATGGTGCTGATCACGGCTGCGAAAGTCCTCTATCAGAATCCGGACGTCACCGCATTGAATTCCGTGTCTGATGTGGCGAAAAGTCTGGAGCCGGCGTTTGGCAAATCGGCGATGGTGATTTTCTCGCTGGGGATTTTCGCCGGTGCTTTCAGTTCGTTTCTGGTTAACGCAATGATTGGCGGCTCGATTCTGGCCGACGGCTTCGGCTTAGGCGGTTACATCGATCAGAAGTGGCCGAAACTGTTCACTGTGCTCGCGCTGCTGGTGGGCATGGGCGTCGCCATTTATACGAAATCGATGGGCGTGAAACCGGTGGGCCTGATTATCTTCGCGCAATCGCTGACCGTGTTAGGTATTCCGATGCTGGCCATCGCCATGCTCTGGCTGGCCACCCGCGCCGACATGAAAGGCGTGAATTCCATCCCGGCCTGGATGAAAATTCTGGCCTTTATCGGCTTGATCTCTTCAGTGTTCCTGGCCCTCAGAACCGCCGTCAATCTGCTGCTGCCGTTAATAAATGGATAGGCTGAATTTAATCACGATCCTGGGATCTGAAAAGGTGTCGGACACCTTTGATTCACGTGGCAGCGCGGAGGTAAAAGGTGTCAGGACCCTTTATTTGCTTTTTGGTTCCTGTATCAAAACCGGTGGCTAGCGCCATTCCGCTCACGGGAACAATGATGTAGAAACAGTTCGAATTTGTTTTGGTGTAGTGAAACCAAATCGTAGGGGCGTGACCTGTGTGTCCGCCCGCCTGACTGCGTTCAATGTTCTCTCGTGTGTGGAGGGAATTGGTTGAATGAAAACGATTTGAAATTCAATAAACGAACCGCCGATAGAGTCAAGATAACAGGGATGTAGCTGGAGAAAAGCGGACATATTTTTGAGGTGCTTGTATCAAAGTGAGCGGCACGGCGCGAGCCGCCGTTTTTGTGTTGGGAGGCCTTAAAGGTGTCGGCCACCTTTGATTCACCTGCTTTCAAATTTGTTCGCGATAAAACGACTCAAGGTCCTCTGCGATGAAGAAGTTGGGACGGAATCCGTTCGTGTCATCAAGGTAAGCGAACGCGAGCCCGGATTCGTTCAACAATTTTTGATACAGATAATCATTGAGAAATTCCATGACATGCTGCCAGGGTGTGACGTTGTCTTCCAAATCTACTGCGGGATCCGTGAGATCTTTGGCCTGCGCTGCCGTTAAATTTGCCGTGTGAATGTCTTCGGCGGCGAAAGCGAAGCCCCCTGCGCCGTCGACGAGAAAAGCGCCGTAGTTATAAAGTGCGTCCAGAAAAATACGGACAATGGGAGGCAGGTTTTCGTCTTTAATGAGATCGGTTGTCGAATGCGTGGTTCCGTCTCGATCATAGAGTTCGTCTCTCAAGCCAATGCGTTGCCCGGCGGCCAGGGCGTCGGGGTCAGCAATTCCGTTCGAAAACTCGGTGTGCGTCGCCGGGTAAACCCAGTTGGGAGGATGTGCCGGCAGGGGCTCCGGAAAGTAACGCAGTCGAGGCATGGCAAAGATCAGGGCATGCTGAATCTTCGATTCAATACCGTCCGCCAGATCTTCCGGCAGCAGCAGGCCGCCCAGATAGGGGAGCCCCGTGGCGCGCGAACTGCCATTCGGATCAATTTCTGGATGACGCGCGCCTACGCCGGCTGCATCAAAACGCGAGACAGAGCCTGTCGCCAGGATCTTATCCCCGACGGTCCCGCCGCCGGCTGACAAGCCGTTCGCGTCGAGCAGTGTGGTGACTTGCCAGAAATCATACTCGATTTTTGCCTGGACATCATAGAGGATCATTGCACCGTCTGAATCCTTGCCCTGCGGACCGCTGGGACGAAAGGAGCCGTCGGGCTGGGGGACATCCAGAGCTTTGAACCCGCTTTGTTTATTTCCGGTGCGCGGAAACCACGCTGAGGGAAACGATTCGATATTATAAGGCTGCAGGTTAACCTCGCCGGTGATCACATTCCCGACGGCGTCACGTTTCACGCGAAAGATCGGAAATGAAAAATCGTCGTGGTTGACGAAGGGAAACTGAGCATTCCCTCCGCCGCCGTTTTCGAATTTTTTTTCGTGTTTTGTGATCTTGTCCTTAAGTTCCAGATAGTCGGGGGTCCCCTCTTCGCCATTGTCGCTCATGGTTTGCAGATCTTCCCGCTGCGCAGCGAGTCTGGTTTCACTGTATTTCTTGAAAATATCAAAGGTCGCGCGCGACTGGCGTTCACAGATCTCAGCGGACTTACATGCAAGAATCGCCTGGTTCCACGGGCTTGCCGGCCCGCATTGGTTCCTGAACAGCGGTAAATCAAACTGGAACGGCCGCGGAAATTCAGGTGTTGCCATCATTGCCTCTTCACTGTCCGGACGAAAAGATAACTCGGAATCAAAATGAGCATTGGGCTACATTTGATCAAATATCATCCTGAAGAGCCAACCAAATCAGAGAAAAAACATGTTTGCCGGAAAAGATTCTCAATAGAAAAAAGCAGGCAGCACGGATGATCCGTCTCATCGACTTCACGCACATGAGCAGGCAGTGATCCGTCAACCCGGTGGCTGTTGCATCTCGTTTTAAAGTTCTCAACGGAATGTTCTCAACCGAATTTACGAATTGCAGATACTTCTATCATCAGTATCGGGCAATCATACGTCACTCAGATCGAAACGTTTTCCAGTTCGGCTCTGACACTTACCGGCGCTGGTTTCTGGAACGGCTCGTAGTGGTTGATATAGACTTCGAACGGCGCAGGCACGTAATAGATGACGCCGCGCCAATTGATGATACGGGTGCGCATCGCGGCAATCAGGCAGGCACAGAACAGATAAGGCATCAGCCAGAGATAACCCAGCGTCTTGAACGGGTGGCGACGGAACCGACCGCCGCGGGACTGCACGAGCTGCTCAATCCGTGACCCCAGGCGATAGATCGAAAACGCCACCGAACCGCCGGCAAAGGCCAGCACTCCCGCGACCAGGCCGGCTGCCAGCTGCTGTCCCTGATTCAGGAACAGCAGCCCCAGCACGATCAGGATTGTTTGGGCGAGCGCCGAAATAAATCCAATAGCCGCAATGAACGGGAACTGCGCGTGATAAAAACGGGCATTGACCATCTGACGCGTAATAAACCGCAGACTGGAATCGAAGGCAATGGCTTCCGCATTGATCATCGTCGCTGCCGGTGCGAAGACCAGTTTTAGATTCAGTTGATCGGCAATCGCTTTCAGACCGGTATCTTCCCACATCATTTTCGAGAGCGTGTTTGTCAACAGTGGATCTTGAAACATGGAACGGCTCAATGCGATTGAACCTCCCCAGGCAACGTCCATCGACAGCATCTGCAATACGGCCGCCGCATTCCACGCATGCCGCACCAGCGTGCCCGCGTTGGTCGACTGTGGTGCATACCAGCGGATACCAGAGGCAATCCCGACTTCGGCATCTTGCAAAGGGGCAACCAGATCGCGCAGCCAGTGACGATGGGGAACCACGTCCGCATCCAGCCAGGCCACCACTTCCACATCGGCAGACACACTTTGAATCGCCTGCACCAGAGACGCATTCTTCAAACCGCAGCCCGTCGACTGCTGATGGCGAAGACTGACCTCACAATTGGTATGAGGATGCGTACGCAGATATTGATTCACAAAGCCCAATGCCGGATCACTGACATGATCGACGACAATCTTGACCCGATAATCCGGATAATCCTGATTCAACAGCCCATCCAGGCAATGTACCAGAAACGGATCACTGCCGCGGAGTGACAGAATCACTGTCGCGAGAGGTGTGTAATCGTCTACAGTCCGCTGCTGTAGAATTCCACGATACAGGCGGGCTGCACGAGCGCCCCAATACAGATACAGGACCCCAAAGATGATCAGACAGAGTGAACAGACCGTTGCCAGCAGATACATGGAAATCACCTTCATTGATGCAGGATCGTTTGGAATACAGGCCCGTCGGCTCACAAACATCCTGTTTCAATCAACGGCATATACTACGTATTCTCTCCATTTTAATATAGGAAATCTGCGGTAACAACAAAAATAACAAAAAGTTTGCCGATTAGAAAAACTTGTCGCACTGGCAACGGGACAGACGCTGTTTACTTCACAACCGGCAGCCGATACGCGGCCGCCTGTTCGGAGTTGCGCACATATAAACGCTCACCGATCAGCACCGGATGATTCCAGGTTTTACCATTCAGGGCAGAAAACCGCGCCAGCTCCTGATGTCCTGACGGATCTGCTTTGAGCAAAACGACTTCGCCCTGCTCGCTGATCACCAGCAGATGCCCGGAGTCTTTGACCAGCAGCACCTGGCCTTTTCCGTAGCGGCCCCCTTTCCACTTGCGTTTCCCGTCTTTGAGATCGAAGCAAGTGAAGATCGTTCCATCAAAACCGTAGGCATGCCCTTCAAAGATCACGAAGTCATTAAAGTCCGGCTTCAGGCCCGTTTCAATCCAGACCTGCTCTGCCGCCCATTTTCCGTCGTTGTTCGAAACACGGATCTTCTGAATTCCTTGTCCTATGCCAGTCGCAATCAGAATTTCATTCTCGCCAACCAGCTGGGGCTGCAACGTACGCTGCCCTTCAAAGGGACAGTCATACTTCAGCAGAACCGCACCATCGACGGGATTCAGCAGCGTGAGTTCCTTGTTCGTCAGCATGGCAATCACGGGCTGATCGGCGATGGTCAACAGAGCCGGCGAGCTGTAAGAATGATCGCCGGCGGGAGCCGACCATTTTAACTCTCCCGTTTCCGTATCAAAGGCCAGCAGCCCTTTCTCATCCTTGCCGCCGGCATAGATGATGACGGTCCCGTCTACGACCAGCGGCGAAGAACTGAAACCCCACATCGGCGGTTCCCGATCTGCCACTTTGCGAATGTCCTGCTGCCAGACAATCTTGCCTGTCCCCGGATCCAGCCGCAGCACATGCCCGCTGGCCCCCATCACATACAGCGCACCGTCCGCCAGCACAGGTGTCGCCCGCGGGCCGGGACCGCCCAGCGCGTCAAAAAATCGGGCTTTGATTTCCTGCTGCCAGAGTTCTGTTCCCGTCTCCGCATTGTAACAGACGATCAATTCCTCCTCGCCCCGCTGCTCCTGAGTAAACAACAACGGACCGGCGACCACAAACGAAGACCAGCCGGGCCCGACAGGCATCTTCCACAGCGGCGTGCCCACTTCGGGCTTCCAGTCGGCATCGAGTGAGACCCCTGTGATGACGCCGTCACGCAACGCACCACGAAAGCCGGGCCACTCCGGTTCTGCCAGCGCGGTCTCCAGTTCCGCAGCCGTCAGGACTGACTGTTCTGCAGAAGGTTCCACATTCTTTTGTGCCAATAATCGATCTTCAACGGTTGGCGTCCAGCGCCAGGCCAACGCCATGTCATAGTCACCCCACATCCCTTCCGCGCGGAGTAACAGCGAAAAGACAAAACCCAGCACCGAGCAGGCGACAATAATATAAGTGCGTTTCACCGAACGCAGGCGGGAGACCAGCACCGCCGTGATCCCGAACAGCCCCAGCCCCATCGGCGCGGTGAGTACCATCACGCCCGGCCCTTTCATCGTCGGGTCGATCAACGCCAGCGTCGCTCCTCCTGCCAGTAGAACCACAAACAGACCAATCAGCTTTTCCTTCCACGTCGCGCGGCTGGCGAGCACCCACCACACCAGAATCAGCCCTCCACACACCAGAGGCCCGAACACCGACATCATCAGCGGCAGAACGGAATTCGACTCCACCAGCTGCGGCATCATCCGCGTCACCACCATCCCGATCAACAACAGAATCGGCGGCCAGATGCGCAGCGGCTTCAACTCGCTGATGGCAGATGCTCCTTCACTGGCGGCAGGTTCTAAGGGAGGGGTGGCGTCTGTTTCCGCGTGATTGCTGTCTGTCATAACTAACCCTGTTGTGAGATGGAAAAAAGGCCGGATTGCCTTCCGCAACTGAAACCCGCAGAACATCCCGCGCGTCCCGACCTGTCTCAATTCTGTAACTGTAACGGGTCTGATTACGGTGTCAAATGCAGGAACTGTGATGTGAAGCAGCTATCTGAATTCGGATCTTGGAAGATGTTCGAAGTCTTTATCGTCTTCAGCTCATATGAATTCAGGGGGGACTCGTTTTTATCTGCGGATACATTATGAATAACGGAAGCTTGCAGCTTATTTATTTGGTTATGTTCCCTGGTTTGGTCGTGGAAGCTTTCTTGCTTTTCTACGATTAACCAAGAAATGGAAAACCTCTCCTTCAGGGACAAAAATAGAAGTTTGAGAGAAAAATTTTCTTTGAATCGTTTTTAGCGGTTCTGTGTATGGCAGCCTACCAGGATCAGAGATATTTTCTTTTGTTGCAACTGCTAGCCAAATATCAATCAATATTTGACGCTCGGATTCAGAGAGTTCTTGTCTGGTCTTTTGTTTGACTTGGGCCTCGTGTGATTTGATTAGATATGTTGTGAAGTTCCCCAGAAATAGTGGGCGCTGGGTTTAGG
>NZ_CALFPF010000359.1 GCF_937919775.1 uncultured Gimesia sp. | reverse complement strand
ACGCCTCAGAAACGGAAACATTGGTTCACTTGAATCACTTCCCGAAAATCGGATTCTGATTGCCGTGTCAGGCGGTGCAGACAGCATGGCCTTAATGAGGGCTCTGGAGCAATTAAACCAGTCAGCCGAACTCCCGCTCCCCTCCCCTGCTTCGTTGATCGTAGCCCACTTGAATCACGGGCTGCGGGGAGACGTTTCCGATGCCGATGCCACCTGGCTAAAAACCGAATGCCAGCGATTCGCCATTCCTTTCGTTTGCGAAAAACAGGAACTCACGCGATCCCGGCGGGAAACAGGGGAAGGTCTGGAGGAACTCTGCCGAAAAGCACGCTATGATTTTTTGACACGCGCTGCCCGCGAACATCAGTGCGCACAAATTGCCATTGCTCATACGCGCGACGATCAGGCGGAGACAGTGCTGCACCACATCGTCAGAGGGACGGGAATTACCGGACTCAGAGGCATCCCGCATATTCGTGCTTTAGAGGAAGGGATTTTTTTGATCCGCCCGATGCTGGAAATCAGTCGCGAAGAAGTGATTCACTATCTGCAGGAAAACTCACAGGACTTTCGAGTGGATGAATCTAATTCGGACCACAGGTTCACACGAAACCGCATTCGACATCAATTAATTCCTTTATTAAAAAAGGAGTTTAATCCGAATGTCGTCCAGGCGATCTATCGTCTGTCCCAGCAGGCAGACGAAGTGAGTAGCCTGATCACGGAAGAAGTAGATCACGTTTTGACCTCAGCCACATTAGATCAAAATCAGGAACTCTGGCGACTAGACTGCGACGTTTTCAAAAATGTCCCAGACTATATCATCAAGCAATGTTTTCTGAAAATCTGGCACGAGATGGGCTGGTCTCGAAAGCGGATGGGCTTTGATCACTGGCAACGGCTGCTGGAGTTATCCAGATCGGGTCAGAAACTGAGTCTGCCCGATCAAATTGAAGCCGAACGCCGTGAACGACTGCTTATTTTACGCAAGTTGAAAAGCAATTCGCCGGAGCCGCATGTTGGAATCTGACAAACATTCACATTCCAGCATATGTATTGTGGAAATATCGATCACGGTTGGTTAGAATCGGGCGTTGCTGATAAAAATGTGACCAATTTTCATCTGATTATGACATACAGATGATAGCCTGTTGTGCGTTATTGGTGTGTGATCAAGGCCGTTCGAAGCATCCATTCCTGATCTGCATTCGATCTTATCGCTTCCGAATTACTGATTCTTGTTAAACACATTGCACTTTATTTCTCGCCCTGTTCAATCAAAGAAGTTGCAGCTATGAATAACAACAGACCACTGTTTATTGCGAGCTTTATGACGCTCATCGCCGCCGGCGTGGGATTCGCAATCCGAGGAGGCATCCTGGCAGACTGGGGTGCCCAGTATGGGTTTACCAAATTCGACCTTGGTACGATTACCGGAGGGGGACTCGTCGGTTTCGGTATTGTGATCCTGCTGGCCAGCCTGATCACCGATCATATTGGCTATAAACCGATTCTGCTGCTGGCATTCATTCTGCATGTACTTTCTGCTTTGATTACGTTCGCAGCGACACCAATTTTTCACGCGATGGGTAAAGATGCGACTTACTGGTGCCTGTATGTCGGAATGTTTATGTTCGCTGTTGCCAACGGTCTCTGCGAAGCAGTGATCAATCCGCTGGTCGCGACGCTCTATCCCACAAAGAAAACACACTACTTAAATATTCTACATGCGGGCTGGCCCGGCGGATTGATTGTCGGTGGGATCGTCGCCGCCATCTATGCCAACCTGAAAGCCAGTGTTCCCGGCCTGCGCTGGGAATATCCTATGGCGGTCTTTTTGATTCCAACTCTGATCTATGGTTTCATTGTGATTAAGCAGAAGTTTCCGCTTTCGGAAGCCAAGTCGGCTGGTGTCAGCTTTGGACAGATGCTGATGACATTTGCCAGTCCGCTACTGATCTGCTTACTCTTTTTACAAGCCTGCGTCGGATATGTGGAACTGGGAACCGACAGCTGGATTGCCAGCATTACCGATTCGATTCTAGTTGGTCAGGGGCTGTATCTGTTTATCTATGCGTCAATGATCATGTTCGTTCTGCGTTTCTTTGCCGGTCCGATTGTCGAAAGAATTAACCCACTGGGTTTGCTTTGTGTCAGTGCCTGTTTCGGCGCACTGGGATTATTCATGATTGGAAGCTTTAAAGAAGCGACTCTGGTCTGGATCGCTGTCACCGTGTATGGTCTGGGAAAAACCTTTCTCTGGCCGACCATGCTGGGTGTGGTTGGTGAGCGGTTCCCCAAAGGGGGCGCGATTACCATGGGTGCCATGGGCGGCATTGGCATGCTTTCTGCCGGTCTGCTGGGTGGTCCTGGAATCGGCTACAACCAGGATTATTTCGCAACACAAAAACTGGAACAACTCTCTCCGGAAGCATACGAGCGTTATTCCGCCGAAGACAAAAATGGCTTCCTGTTTTTCCCAGCCATCAAAGGTTTGAACGGCTCCAAAGTAAGTGTCTTAAATAACGACGGAAAAGACCTGGAAGAAACCGTTGAACAACTCAAGAAAGAGAATAAAACGGACGACTATATTTCAACCCTGAATCAGTGGTGGCAGGGTGCCGAGCCATTCGCTCCCGAAGACAAAGGGCCCGTTGATGAAGCCGGAATCTATGGCGGTCGCATGGCGTTGAAGTGCACTGCTTTAGTCCCTCTGGTCATGGCCTTCGGTTACTTTATCCTCGTCCTGTATTTCCGATCCAAGGGTGGATATCAAGTGGAAGTTCTGCATGGTGAAAAGCCGGTTGGTGAGCACTATACCGGCGGTATCGAAGGACCGATTGAATAACCGCCGATCGTTGATGACTTTTCGAACGGTCACCATCATCCGGGTGACCGTTTTTTTAACATAGACGGAATAAAATTGACGCCCGGCAAACAGAAGAACAGGACACTCGATCTATTTTGAACCGACCAGGCTTCATGCTGCGTTTTTAAACCCGATCCATTCGATCAGTCGGGAAAAAGGCAAAACCACATTCAGCAACGCTAATGGGTTGACATTTTGATCGATAGCTGGATAACAGAATTATATTTTCTCAAAATTTGACAACGAAATTGTCTTCGATATTTTTTTGGTAACAGGTTGCCGCTCATGCTCGATTCTTTTCCGGAATCTCCTACTTTTGTCACTCATCTTGAGTGTGGCATGCACCATGATCGTTATGAAGCAGATCAACTGCATGGCCTTTCTCAAGCGGGCAAACCGCTGCTGGTCAAATATGATTTAGAGGCGCTCGCCCGGTCAGTTTCGAAGACGGATCTGGCCGCCCGCCCTGCCACGCTCTGGCGTTATCGTGAGTTTCTACCCGTTCGCAAGTCCGAAAATATTGTCAGCCTGGGGGAAATTCATACTCCCTTGATTCCCGCGCCTCAACTGCAGGGAGGCAGTGGTTCGCTCTGGATCAAAGATGAGGGACGTCTCCCCACCGGTTCGTTCAAAGCCCGCGGTCTCTGTATGGCCGTTTCGATGGCCAAAGAACTGGGGATCACTAAAGTCGCCATGCCGACAAACGGGAATGCCGGTTCTGCGCTGGCCGCTTATGGCACCCGGGCCGGCATGAAATCGTTTATCTTCTGCCCGGCGGATACTCCTGAAATCAATGTGCGCGAGATCGCAGCGCAGGGGGCCCATGTCTGGCGCGTCAATGGATTGATCAATGACTGCGGCAAGATCGTCGCGCAGGGAAAAGAACCCGTCGGCTGGTTTGACTTTTCCACACTGAAAGAACCCTATCGCATCGAAGGTAAAAAAACGATGGGGCTGGAACTGGCCGACCAGATGGGCTGGCAGGTACCGGATGTCATTTTTTACCCGACCGGTGGCGGCACAGGCCTGATCGGTATGTGGAAAGCGTTCAACGAACTCAAAGAAATAGGTTGGCTCACAGGAAAACTGCCCCGCATGGTTGCCGTCCAGGCTTCGGGATGTGCTCCGATGGTCAAAGCGTACGAAGCGGGTGAGGAACACGCTCCTCTGTGGGAAAATGCACACACGGTTGCAGCGGGCATCCGCGTCCCGGTCGCCGTGGGTGATTTTTTGATTTTGCGGGCTGTCAGAGAAAGTCAGGGCTTTGCGACAGCCGTCGATGACGAGCAAATTACCGCAGCACTGAAGGAAGTCGCCCAGCAGGAAGGTTTCCTGATGTGTCCGGAAGGGGCTGCAACGTATGCTGCTTACAAACAGGAACTCGCTTCAGGACGGATCAGCCCGGACGAAAGTGCCGTCCTGTTTAACTGTGCCTCGGGACTGAAATACGAACTCCCCCCGGCTGATCAGTCCATCGACATCAATCAGCCCGTCGACTATTCTCTGTTTGTCTAAAAACGAAACCATCATGAAATACAACAGCGGGATGTAGTAACATGAGCGATATTCTGGTGACAGAGAATATTCAGGGAGCGTCAATGAATCGTCTTATGAACGATCTTGACGTCGAACTCGATGCCTATCTGTGGCAGAATGTGAATCTGCTGCAAAAGAAGATCCAAAACGCGAAAGCATTGATCGTCAGAAACCAGACGCAAGTTAACCGGGAACTCATTGACGCCGCTCCCCATCTGAAAATCATCGCACGGGCCGGCGTTGGTCTCGATAATGTAGACACACACTACGCGCACGAAAAGGGAATTATTGTCTGTTATACTCCGGATGCCAACTCCCTGTCTGTGGCAGAGCTGACCATTGGTCTGATGCTGGCATTGTTGAGAAAAATTCCCGAAGCGCGTCAGGACACTCTGACCGGAGGCTGGAACCGCGTCAAATTCACGGGCTCCGAGTTATACGGCAAAACGTTCGGCCTGATTGGCATGGGACGCATCGGCACATTAACGGCCACTCGTGCCCATGCGTTTGGAATGAAAATCATCGCAGCAGACCCTTATCTCGCCTTCGATGCCCCTCAGCTTAAACAAATGAACGGGAAACTCGTTTCACAGGATGAGTTGCTCTCACAGGCCGATGTAATTTCTTGCCACAGTCCGCTGACGCCCCATACCAAAAGGCTGCTCACCTATCAGCATTTCTGCAGAATGAAACCGACCGCGTTTTTTATCAATACATCCCGCGGCGAAGTCATTGATGAAAAAGGGCTGACACAGGCGCTGCTGGAACATAAGCTGGCCGGTGCGGCGCTGGATGTCAGGGAAACGGAGCCTCCCAAACACAGCCCCTTGAACCAGATGGAAAATGTCATCTTAACGCCGCACATTGCTGCTTTTACTTTGGAAGCGCAGGATCGCGTCGTTGATTCGGTTTGTGAAGACGTTCGTCTGGTACTGAGCGGAAAAAAAGCCATCAATGTTTTCGAACCTTAAACTGAGAGAACCAGCTTGATGCAGAACGAACTCAAAGCAGAAAAATGGTACGACGGCATTTCCCGTTACCAGTGGCTCGTGCTGACGATCGCCTCCCTCGGCTGGGTCTTTGACGTCTTCGAAGGGCAGATCTTCGTTGCCAGCATGAATGAAGCGATGCCTTCGCTCGTCAGTCCGGACACAACAAAGGGTCAGCAGGCGCTCTATAACAATATTGCCTTCGGGGCGTTCCTGATTGGAGGCGCACTGGGAGGCATCGGGTTTGGTGCCTTAAGTGATCGGATCGGCCGCAAAAAAACGATGTCGCTGACGATTCTGTTCTACTCCTTTTTCACTTGTCTGTCTGCGTTTTCGCAGGACTGGTGGCAGCTGGCCGGTTTTCGTTTTCTCGTCGCACTCGGGGTCGGTGGCGAATGGGCGGTCGCGAGTACTCTGGTTGCGGAATCCTTCCCCCCCAAAGCGCGAGCCCGGGTTGGCAGTATTTTTCACGCATCCAGTGTTCTGGGAACATACCTCGCGATTCTGGCGGGGGCGTTTATTATTGGAAATGAAAGTATTCAGGAATACGCCAAAAATATTGGTTATCCCAGTCTCCCGTGGCGAATTGGATTCGCCTTGGGAGTTGTGCCTTCATTTTTAATTATCTGGATCCGGCGGTCCATGAAGGAACCGGAATCCTGGCAGCATGCACAGGAAACAGCGAAGCAGGACAGCAGCCAGAAAATGGGAACCATCTGGGATCTGTTTTTACCACAATACTCCAAGGGCACCTACATTGGCGTCTCATTGGCAGCCATCGGTCTGGCAACATTCTGGGGCGTGCATATCTATGGAAAAGATGTCTTTTTGAATGCCGTCAAAGCAGACTATGTTACCGAACACTTTCAGGGGCAGGCTGATCACTCTGCGGACGATACAAAAGCCTATTTTGAAACGATTAGCCCGACCTTAAAAAAATGGGAGATGCTGGGCATGTTTCTGGCAACCACAGGCGGGGGACTCGGGCTGTTGGCATTTGGACCGATCTGTGAATGGTTTGGACGGCGGGGTGCGTTTTTTCTGTTTCATGTCGGGGGGTTGATCAGTTCCGTGGTGCTGTTTCAGTTTTTAGATAATGCTGTTGTCATTGGTTGCTTCCTGCCTGTATTTGGATTTCTGACTTTGGGAATGCATGCCGGTTATGCGATTTATTTCCCGGAACTTTACCCGACACGCCTGCGCGGGACCGGAACCGGTTTCTGCTTCAACGCCGGTCGCATGCTGGCGGCTCCGATTCTGTTTATTGGTGGCTGGATGCAGAAAGACTGGGGGTATACAATGGCGCAAACGGCAACGATCTTGAGTATGCTGTATATTATCGGCGCGATTCTGCCTTACTTTGCCAGAGAAACCAAAGGCACCGCGCTGATGGAATAGTTGCCTCCCTGCTGCGTTCACTCCCGCTTCACAGAGTGATGCCTCGCGCAACACTCTCAGTATGACTTGTATGCGATCATGATGTTTTCTGACCCACAGTTGTGGTTGTTTGTACTTTCTGTTGTTTTCATTTCTGCGTTTATTCAGGGAATCATCGGCTTTGGTTATGCCATCGTGGCGATGGCCGTGCTGCCGTTAGTGCTCAATTTTCGTGAAGCAAATTTACTGGTCGCTTTCAGTATTGTGCTTCCCGTGATGTGGATTTTCTGGGGCTACCGGAAACAATCTGATCTGAAGCTGCTGGCAGGCGCCATTCTGGGATCGCTGATCGGCCTGCCTTTAGGCTTGCTGACCTTCACGCTGATTGACCTCGACTATCTGGTGCGCGGTACAGGGCTGGTCATTCTGCTGATCGTGATCGACGGCTTTTTCCAGAAGCCTCCCCAAACGGTCGAAGGGACACAGCAAGCGTCTTCAGTCTGGAGTACCTTTGCCGGTTTTTGCAGCGGCTTTCTGGCCGGCTCCACCAGCATCGCCGGACCTCCGATCGTGATCTATGCAATTCGCCAACCGTGGACCCAGGATCAATACAAAGGTTTCATCTTCGGGTTCTTTATCTTGATCTCCATTACACGAATTATCGGACTGTCCCTCATGGGCTTTACCACCGCACCCGTGCTGTTGACCGCAGCGATCATCGTTCCTTTTGTGATACTGGGTATGAAACTGGGAACGATGCTGGGCCCGCGGATTAATCCGGTCCTGTTCAAGCGCTGTCTGCTGTCGCTGCTGGCAATCAGTTCGCTGTATATGGTGATTCAGGGAAGCTCTGAAGAATTGCCTGACACCAGTCAGCAGCAAGCGTTGGCCACTTCAAAATCATCTGAAGTTCACCGGGAACATCATTGACGGTTCTGGAAGTGACGCTGCTGAATCCATTCAAAGACCTGCCGTTGTGCCGGCAAAACCGCTTCTACACGACTCATTTCCTGCCCGATTGATTTCAGATCATCAACCGTATCCACATCGGTTAAAACAGGAAGCTGATGCACGTCCCCTCGGTCCTGAATCTGTGCCAGTAACATTTCTGTGGTGTTCGCAGCGCTGTAAGGAACCTGGCACCATTCTTCCCGGG
>NZ_CALFPF010000358.1 GCF_937919775.1 uncultured Gimesia sp. | reverse complement strand
TCAAAAGTAAGGGCTTATCAGGCTTTCCATTCCTTGGTACATATTAATGTATGAGACTACAACATCATAGGATAATTCGTTCCGCGTCTGTTTTCGGCCTCTGTCTGCTGGGATTGTTTTCCGCGCGCGTGTCGTCTGGCGCGGAAGGCATTGATTATCTCAAACAGATCAAACCGATCCTGGCCGAGAAATGTTACGCCTGCCACAGTTCGCTCAAACAGGAGTCGGAACTGCGGTTGGAAACGCGCGATCTGATGCTGAAGGGGGGGGACAGCGGCGCGGTCATTGTCCCCGGCAAAGTGGATGAAAGTCTGCTGCTGCAGCGCATCCTCGCTACAGAAGACGAGCAGATGCCTCCCCCGCAGGAAGGTTCCCGGCTGTCTGATCATGAAATCGAATTAATCAAAGCCTGGATCCAAGGAGGCGCGGTCTCGCCCAAAGAAGAAATTCCCGGCAGTCCCAAAGATCACTGGTCGTTTCAGCCACCGCTCAAAGCGGACGTCCCACAGATCACCTCTGACGCTGCGGTTTTAAATCCGATCGACGCCTTTCTGGCGGCACAGCGGAAACAGCAGGGACTCGTCACGGTGAAACCGGCGTCGAAACGGGTCTTGTTACGACGCGTTTATCTGGACCTGATCGGTTTGCCGCCGACACAGGCAGAGCTTCAGGACTTTCTGAATGATTCTGACAGTAATGCTTATGAAAAAGTCGTTCAAAAATTATTAGCGAGTCCGCAATACGGCGAACGCTGGGGCCGTCACTGGATGGATATCTGGAGATACACCGACTGGTACGGGCTGGGAGAACAGTTGCGATACAGCCAGAAACATATCTGGCATTGGCGCGACTGGATTATAGAGTCGTTGAATCGGGACAGCAGTTATGCCGAGATGGTGCAGGACATGCTCGCCGCCGATGAACTCAAACCGACCGACCACGAAGCACTGCGGGCGACCGGTTTTCTGGCGCGACATTATTATCTCTTTAACCGCACGACCTGGCTCGACAGCACTCTGGAACATACGTCGAAGGCATTTCTGGGGCTGACGATGAATTGCGCCAAATGTCACGATCACAAGTACGATCCGCTGACACACTTGGATTATTATCAGATGCGAGCGATTTTCGAACCGTATCAGGTGCGTCTCGATGCGCTTCCCGGCGAAACGGATCTGGAAAAAAATGGCTTGCCCCGGATCTTCGATGCGCACGCTGATACTAAAACCTACCTGCATATTCGTGGCGATGAGAAAAAACCCGATCAAAGCCGGGAACTGAAACCTGCCCCTCCCGAACTGTTTTCATTCGATTCCTTTCAGATTACTCCGGTGACTCTGCCACCAGCGGCGCATCATCCGGCTCTGCAAGATTTTGTTCTGCAAGACCAGCTTAAAGTCGCGGATGCAAAAATCGCTGCTGCCCAAAAAACGGTTCAGCAGACGCAGCAGCAACTGGCGAAGCTGGAACAAAAATCACAAACCGAACTGGCTGAGCAGAAGTCGGACGAGAAAGCAACGCCCTTCCTGGTGGACGATTTTAAGCAAGCCAATCCGGAACTCTGGACGACGGGCCCCGGCCAGTGGGCTTATCAGGACGGCAAACTGATACAGACCAAAACGGGTTACGGCCGCGCTTATCTGCGTTCGCAGCAGGATCATCCGCAGAATTTTAAAGCGAACTTCAAATTCAAAACCACCGGCGGCGATAAATGGCGTTCGGTCGGGCTTGCTTTTGATGTCAACGGTCAGCGGGAAAAGATGATCTATCTCAGCGCGGTCAAGCCGGGCTCCAAGCTGCAGATCTCATACAATGAAGGTTCCAAATCCGTATATCCCGCCGATGCGCACCATGGATGTGAAGTCAATCTGAACGAACCCTACGAACTGGAAATTAAAGTCCGCGACCAACTGGTGAATGTGTCTCTGAATGGAGAGCACGCCATCTCCTACCGAGTTCCGCTGCAACGCGAGTCCGGGAAAATCGATCTGCTGGCGTTCGACGCCGCTGCCGAATTTGAGATGATTAATATCAGTTCGCTCTCGGCCGATGAGACCATGATCGACGGCAAACAATCTGCACAGCCTTCATTGACTCTGGTGAAAGCAAAATCGAAAGCCGCCGAAGTCTCCTTGAGAACCGCGCAACTCTATAAAGAAACGTTACAGACCGCTTTCGCGGCTGATAAAGCCCGGTATACCGATCAATCAGAGGCCGAGCAAACAGCTCTAAAACAGGCCGCCGCTCTGGCTGCCAGGAAACATGAATTGGCAGTCGCAGAAGGAAAACTGGCTCAGGCGGAAGAAAAGCGCGAAACAGCGACAGACGACGCGGCTAAGAAAAAAGTCGAGACAGAAATTGCAGCCGCTCAGAAACAGGTTGAGACAGCAAAGCAGGCGATCAGCAAACCGGGAGATAAATACACGCCGCTTCGTGCTTCACTCAAAGCGTTGGAAGGACCCGCGGAAAAGGACGAATCCCGTTATCAGCCTTATCCCGAAACCAGCACCGGGCGTCGTTCGGCATTTGCCCGCTGGATTACGCATCGTCAAAATCCATTGGCGGCCCGCGTTGCTGTCAATCATATCTGGTTGAGACACTTCGGTCAGCCGCTGGTGGATGATGTCACCGATTTCGGACTGCGTGCAAAACAGCCGATTCAACACCAGCTGCTGGACTGGCTTGCGGTTGAGTTCATGGAACACAACTGGAGCATGAAACATCTGCACGCCTTGATGGTCACCTCCCAGGCCTATCAACTCGGCAGTTCTACCATCGACGCGAATTCCCACACACAGGAAAAAGATCCGGAGAATCAATACTACTGGCGGCGCAATATGGTGCGCATGGAATCGGAGGTGATCCGGGACAGTCTGCTCCATCTGGCCGGGGAACTGGATCTGACCAGAGGCGGGCCGACGATCGATCCGGACAAAAACCCCGACAGTAAACGCCGCAGCCTCTATTTTACGACCTCCCGCGATGACAACGATAAGTTCCTCAGTATGTTTGATGCGGCGGACATTTTTGCCTGCTATCGCCGGAATCAAAGTGTGGTTCCGCAGCAGGCATTGGCTCTGGCCAACAGTAAAGTCTCTCTGCAGATGGCCCGCACCATTACCGAACGAATTCACGCAGAACAACCTGAAATCAGCGATCCCGAATTCATCATACTTGCTTATGAGAAAATTCTCTGTGTGGCGCCCACGCCGCAGGAATCCGCCCTTTGCCTGGGCGCATTGGCGGAAACAC
The DNA here is from genome assembly GCF_937919775.1 of uncultured Gimesia sp. Lineage (GTDB taxonomy): Bacteria > Planctomycetota > Planctomycetia > Planctomycetales > Planctomycetaceae > Gimesia. Next base: position 660 of record NZ_CALFPF010000358.1, on the reverse strand, counting down.
AGTCCGCATTGAAAGCGAAACAGTTTAAGAATCCGACACAGCGATCGCGTGAAAATCTGGTTCACGCGTTACTCAACCATAACGATTTCATTACGATTCGTTGAAGGTGCGTCATGAATTTACAACATCCATTTCAGAACATCGCAGGCGAACTTCCCCGCCGCAATTTTCTGACGAGCCTCAGTTCCGGTCTCGCAGGAATTTCGCTGGCTGCTTTATTACAGGATGAGGATCGCGCTCAGGCGGCGACCGCGCATCTTCCACCTGATGGAAAACCACATTTTCCCCCGAAAGCGAAGAGCGTCATCTGGATGTTCATGCGGGGGGGCGTCAGCCATATGGAAAGTTTCGACCCCAAGCCGATGCTGACTAAATACGCGGGAAAATCGATTAATGAAACTCCCTGGAAAGGCGTGCAAGAGTCTGAAAAACTGAAACGGGTGCGCGTGGTCGTCGTCAACGATGCTAACGGCCAACAACGGAACAAGGTGTATCCGCTGCAGGTCGGTTTCAAAAAATATGGCGAGAGTGGTATCGAAGTCAGCGACTGGTTTCCCCATATTGGCAACTCTGTGGATGACATTTCCATCGTGCGTTCCATGTGGACGACGGATGACAATCACGGTGCGCAGGTGCAATTCCATTCCGGGCGGCATATGC
>NZ_CALFPF010000357.1 GCF_937919775.1 uncultured Gimesia sp. | reverse complement strand
GTCAGGCCCCCGGCTTTCGTCGAGTTACTTTGGGTAAATTCCCTGAATTGAGTGGCAAGAACGTGAATTCAGGCCTCAATCTCGGGGTAATCATTCATATTCCCACTTCAGGAACCAGGGATCTTTGGTCTTTTGCTGCCAGGCTTTCAGCTTTTCCTGCATTTTTGTGAGGGTTTCCTGGTGTTCCGGCTCAAACGCCAGATTCGTCGCTTCGTAAGGATCGGCGACGATGTCATACAGTTCGTGTTTCGGTCGATGCAGATAAGAATAAACGGTTCTCTGCCCGAACATTTTATCTCCCCGCTTCAACACGCCCTGCCAGGTGGGAGACCGATATAAATCGGACGCGAACGGGTAAGGCAGTTCGTGGGCGATGTTGAAAATGTATTTATATTTCCCACTTAAGATGACCCGCATCGGGTAGTACATCGTGATTTCATGAAACGTGTGCGACGCGTAACTTTCATCGAACTCAGGCGCGTGATCTTTGTCGAGCGCACTCAGGAAAGAGCGTCCGTGGAATTGGTAAGGCACCGCTTTGCCTTTTCCCTCTACGCGTTTGCCATTGTTTTCCACGGTCCGCAAGGCAGGCACTGGTTTCGGGGTCACATTACAGTAGTCCAGAATCGTGGGCGTCAGGTCGGCCCAGGTGACCAGTGCGTCGGTGGTAATGCCCTGTTTTTTCTGGCCGGGATCGCGGACGATTAAAGGCAGGTTCATGCCCGGTTGATAAAGATTGGTTTTCGCGCCGGGGAACGGAGGGCCGTTATCGCTGAGGAACATCACGAGTGTATCTTCCCAGTGGCCTGTTTCTTTCAGCGTGTTGATCAATGAGACCACGCCCTGGTCGAGACGGGAGATGGCCTGATAGTATTCCGCCAGTTCCTCTTTGACTTCCTGATGATTGGGCAGCCAGGGGGGAACCTGGATCTGTTCCGGTTTGTAGGTAATCGGCGTCACGCCCGGGTAGTGATCGGGGTCGGCGTTGAAGTTGGAATAACCGTCGGGTCCGCCGCCCCGATGGGGATCGCTGCTGCAGTAATACAGGAAAAACGGCCGATCGTCTTTTTCGGTGATCCACTCTTTCGCGTTGGCCGCCATCACAGCCGAGTTCCGGTTTCCCTGCACGCCTTTGTTGCGGTATTCCTGAAACTGGTACACGTATTCGGGAGCCAGATGATATTTGCCGATGGAACAGGTGCGATAACCGGCTTCTTCCAGGAGGATCGGCAGCGATTTGACCGTGGCATACGTGCTGAAGTGATTGTAGCTGTGCGCGTGCCCGTAATGACCGGTGGCGTGATTATACAGGCCCGTCATGATCACCGAACGGCTGGCAGAACAACTGGCGGTGGTGCAATGCGCACGCGTGAAGCGGGTTCCCGATTCCGCCAGCATGTCGATGCCGGGCGTTTTGATGACTTTGTTGCCGTAACAGCCGGCCTGAAAACCCTGGTCATCGACAACGATCACCAGCACATTTTTCTGTGGGGGCGCAGCAGACGCTGGTTCGACGGAAACGAACAACAGCAGCAGACAGAGCATTCCGGAGAGACATCGATGCATGGTGTTGCTTTCTCATAGGAAGTAAAGGCGGGAATCGGATGCATGTTTCATCGCATGGCTTGAGATTTATTCTAATCGGCACGGCGGGCAATCGCAAATCGGCAAATGGGAAAGCGGGGAGTTTATGTGAAAGGTGCGAAAACAGTGAGGTCTGGCTTGATGTGCGGGGGATTCCTTTCGATAATTAAGTAATTCCTGCTGAGTTCCGCTCTGCCTGTCTGAGCCGAAAAGTTGGCTGACAGGGAGCCTCTATACTGATATCAAAATGAAAGCAATGACTATGACAACTTTGAAACGTGCAGCAACGATGTTAGCGCTGGTGATGGCGATTTCTACTTTGAATTTTGCAGCCGCCGAAGAAGGCAAGTTGAATCAGCCTCCTGAAGGATTTAAGGCGCTGTTCAATGGAAAAGATTTGACAGGCTGGAAAGGTCTCGTGGGCAGCCCCAAGACCCGAGCCACAATGAGCCCCGAAAAACTGGCCGAAGAGCAGGAAAAAGCAGACCAGGAGATGCGCGATCACTGGGAAATCGTGGATGGAATCATCGTGTTTGACGGGAAAGGCAAAAGCCTGTGCACCGCGAAAGATTACAAAAACTTTGAAATGCTGGTCGACTGGAAAATCAAGAAAGACGGAGACAGTGGCATCTATCTGCGTGGATCGCCACAGGTTCAGATCTGGGATCCCGCGGTGAAGGCAGCCAACGGCGTCGGTTCCGGCGGCTTGTACAATAATCAGAAAAATCCGAGTAAACCTCTGGTCACAGCCGACAATCCCGTGGGTGAGTGGAATACGTTCCGGATCAAAATGATCGGCGACAAAGTGACGATCTGGTTGAATGACACGCTGGTGACAGACAACGTGACACTGGAAAATTACTGGGAACGCGATAAACCAATTTACGAAACCGGACAGATTGAACTGCAGAACCACGGAAATACGCTTTATTTCCGAAATGTATTTATTAAAGAGCTTGAATAGTTACCATCAAGATCAGACAGTATATATGAAAGCGTAGAGAGTCTGCTCTCTGCGCTTTCTGTTTTACCCGTAGCCAGGTTCACGGCGGCGTTTCCAGGGTCCTTTGGATCAAGTATACTAAGTCGGAAGACGCTCTGGTTAAATGGGGCGCGCTCTGGAATCACCATCATTTTTCAACGAAACGTCATGAGATGCTCTCATCGGATGCACCACTGACTGACCCGACCGCGCTGGCCCGCTTTGGCAAGCTGGAAGTGGTCACGCGGCTGATCGTTGAAGGTTTTATGATGGGTCAGCACAAAAGTCCTTACAAAGGGGCCAGTGTCGAGTTTGTGGAGCATCGGCAATATTACCCCGGCGATGAAATTCGACACATCGACTGGCGGGCCTACGGCAAAACGGGAAAATATTACGTCAAGGAATTTGAAGAAGAGACCAACCTGCGGTGTTATCTCCTGCTCGACTGTTCCGGGAGCATGGCGTATGCCGGCAAGACGTTAAGCAAGTTCGAATATGCACGTCAACTGGCGGCGGCGCTGGGTTACCTGTTATTGAGTCAGCGGGACGCCACGGGTTTGATCACCTTTGATACCGCGCAGCGTGATTTTATTCAGCCTTCCGCGAACCCGAAAAACTTCGGACAGATGCTGGAAATTCTGGAGCAGTCCAAGCCGCGGAAAGAGACGGCGATTTCCACCGTTTTGAATCAGATCCAGCCATTGCTCAAACGCCGCAGTCTGGTGGTGTTGATCTCCGATTGTTTTGATGAACCGGCGGCCCTCGCCACGACGTTAAAGCAGTTGCGGCACGATCGCCATGAGGTGCTGGTGTTTCAAGTGGTGGCACCTGAGGAAGAAGAGTTTCCCTTCAGCAAGCCGACGCAGTTTCGCAGTCTGGAACGCAGCGGCCATCATCAACTGGTCGATCCTCACCAGTTACGGGCCCGCTATCTGGAACAGTATCAGGAATTCTGCGAGACTCTGACCCGGTTATGCGGGTCCGTGAACGTGGATTACCTCAAATTTCGAACGACCGATCCTTATCATCTGGCACTGGGTGCCTTTCTGAATCAGCGAACGCGACCCGGACGAAAGTGATTGATTAAAATCATGTCAGGCGAAAAAATCCCCATTAATCGCACGCTGGTCGGTCTGATCTCTGTTGCCTGTCTGATCACCGCCGGTTGTCTGCATCTGTTCGTGACCGTCGAACAGTTCGCTCAGAAAGTGGCGGCCACAGGTGCGTTCATGCGCGTGGGGCTGCTGATGTTTGCGTTCTGGCTGGCATTGCCAACCAGAAAACGCGATGCCGCCTGGGCGAATGTGTCCCCCTGGGTTTTCGTGGGGTTGATTGGCGCTGTTGTTGGCGTGGCAATCCGCCCTAAAATTGCCATCCCAATGATTGTGGTACTGGCTGTGATCGGTTTTTTCCTGCGGCCTCGCGACAGGAAACGCTCATCGCGACGTTAGCGACAGCAAAGCATTTCATCCTGACTGTGGCCGATTCGGAACAGACAGGATGAGTGCGGCTTACATCGGGCTTTGACCGCGACTCACCGGCTGTACCTGAAGATCCGTGGGCAGTTTGCGCGGTGCTTTGTCGGCCGCTTGCGTGATGACATCAATCGGTTGAGGCGGTTGCAGTCGATGGGGTTCGGCATTGTTTCTGCGCTGTGCATCGATGTAAACGCGGGCGGCCACCTTTAACAGTTGAGGTTTTCGGACAGGCAGCACGCCTTCCAGCTGATTGGAGATGCGTTCGACCCAGCCGGGCTGACGCTCCATCGCGAGTGACATCATGTGCATGAAGATCGAGACTTCTTTAAAATTGCGATCGAGAATCACATTGCTGACCGGAGCCAGAATTTTTGCTGCCATTTCCACGGTCTGGGAAGGAAACGAGACAAACATGGTCACCTGATGCGAAACGGAATCCAGTTTTTGATCGCTACCGGGAAAGTATTCTGTTTCCAGGTAAAGCAGCGCTTTGGCGGTGATCGGTTTGGCAATCAGCGGACTTTTATAGACGCCCGAGCAGAGCACGATCGTCTCTTTCGGAGTCTGATGGATGACTTCTAAGGTTCCGACAGTGCCGTCACCCGCATCCACTTCGTATGAGTAAGGACCGGTCTGCCACATCTGGAACTCGGAAAGTTTCATTTCACGCCAGATGCTGACGACCACATCGGGATGTGCGATAAAAAAGGCATATGCGGAATGATTGACGTCGAATTGAATCTTCGGCAGAACCCGATACATGCTGAGGTCTTTGAGTACGAATTCGGCATTGGTTCGATTCGCAGGCGTGAGTTTATCCAGGGGCAGTTGCGCCAGAGATGATTTCCTGGCAAAACGGGTCGATGATCCTTTGGTGAGCAAAGTAATGAGGTCTTCTTCATTCGGAACTTTTATTTCCTGGTCGGCAGGTGTTTGTTCCTGTTGAAATTCTGTCAGCTGCCGATCGGTGTCTTTCAAAAGATACTGATCGGCAGCCGACTTCGTCAGGGCCGGGCTCTGGCCATCGCGCTCATTGATTTGTGCTTCTTGTGCTGATGCCGTTAAAACAGGAACGGTAATGGTGCTGGTGACAGTAATCATCAGGATCGTCAGTCGCTGAATAAATTGTCTCATATCCATTTTCATCATGTGAGAACCTGTTTCTTTCCGCTATCAACTGGTGTTGTCTTGGTAATGTGCCTGTGCTGTCTGCGTTGGTATCTAATTTGGTGGCTGACTTGCGGAGGGGGCCAGAGTGGGGCCTTCCTCCAGAGTCGGCTCAATTTTCGTTTCATTCGGAAACGGGTCTGGCGGCACAAAAGTCGAAGGTTCGGGAAGAGGAATCAGGTCATCATGAGCTTCGCTGCTCTGAGAGTGCTGACTGCTGTAGTCGGTAATTGGTGTCGCGCTGATGTAATGGGGGCGGCAGTCATTGCAGCACTTACACCACCAGCGGTTAATTGGAGAGCGGCACCAATCGGGTTTGCCAATACGCGTCAGGTCCAAAGTCGGATAATAGAATCGGTCTGCATAGACCTGTGTGTCACTGACATCATCGATCAGATTATAATAGAGATTGCTGGCCTTAAAGCACTGGCAGCCTGAGCTCACTATTATCAACTGAATCAAGACTATGCAGACAAAAGCTGCGCGCATCTGCAGTTCCCCCCCCTTTTTGAATGTGACCATCCTTGGTCACAACAGTTCCGATGATGACTTGCACCATCTGTCGTACAATCGCCTGTACCTAAGGATGATCGGCTATCTCTGACGGGAAACTTTATCGATTATTCTGAATGAACGGGTTATCG
>NZ_CALFPF010000356.1 GCF_937919775.1 uncultured Gimesia sp. | reverse complement strand
TTTTTTCACTCAAATTGAAACACTACAGGTAGCAGCAATTCAATCTCTTAAAACAGTGCCGTCAGCGGTTTGGAATCATCGAGCAGGTGGTAGGGGCGCTCCAGTTTATCATAGGCCATCAAGTCGTGGATGCCCATGGCGTGATAAACGGTGTGCGTGATGTCCGCCGGCGTGACTGGGCTGTTGAGAGGATATTCGCCGTAGCGGTCGCTGGCTCCGAAGGTCTGGCCTCCTTTGATTCCGCCGCCGGCGAGGACGTCGGTTAAGCAGTGTGTCCAGTGATCGCGGCCGGCTCCGATGGTTCCGCCGGAGCGCGGATCGCCGATCTTCGGCTTGCGGCCCATTTCGCTGGTGACCATGACCAGTGTTTCATCCAGCATGCCGCGGGCCGCCAGGTCTTCAATCAGCGCCGAGTAGGCCCGGTCGAATTCCGGCAGCAGATCTTCTTTCAGGCATTGAAAATTGTTGCCGTGCGTGTCCCAGCTACCGGCACTCTTGCACTTTTTGCCCAGCCGATTCAGATCCCCTTTCCAGAAGACGGTGACGAACGGGACCCCGGCTTCGACCAGCCGCCGTGCAGCCAGCAGACTCATGCCGTTGATCGTTTTTCCGTAGCGTTCGATGGTCGCCGGCGATTCCTGATGTAAGTCGAAGGCAGAGGTGGACTGCGAGGAAAGCAGCAGCGTCAGGGCTCGTTCCTGTTGCTTATTCATCGTGGCGATATCGGCGAATCCATCAAAGTGGCGACGGGCGGTATCCAGTTGCTCGAGCAGCGACTTCCGCTCGGTCAGTCGGTCGGGGGTGATATTTCCTTCGAGGGAGAGTGCCGGCCCGCGCAGTTTCAAAGGCTCTTCCCGCGTTCCCTGAATATACATCGGATCGTGTTCGACACCGAGTCGCGCGGCAAACTGACCTGGTCGCGTATAAGGGGCACGGCTCGGCATATGAGGCAGCGTGATCGCGTTGGGCAGATTCTTATGAGCCGGACGACGCGCCGCGACCACGGAACCCATGAAAGGCCAGTCGTCCGGTTCAGGCGTGCGATTATTTCCTTTGGTGACAAATGACTGATCGGGAATATGCCCTGTCAGATTGTGGTAATACCCGGCGTGATGGTCGTTCGTGTTGACCGTCGCCCCCACTGAATTGACGAGTGCCAGATGATGTGCCTGTTTCGCCAGCAGCGGCAGATGTTCTGAGAGCCGCACTCCCGGGGCGGACGTTTCAATCGGCTGAAATGGCCCACGATAATTTGAGGGCGCGTTCGGCTTCAGGTCCCACATGTCGAGATGCGACGCACCGCCACACAGGAAGAACAGAATGGTCGATTTCGCAGACTTCCGCGCGGGGGGGAGTGGGTTCTGGGGAGCCGCCGCTGTCGGTGTTCCAAATCGCATGCCGGCAAAGCCGAGCCCCGATGCCACCAGAAATTGCCGTCGTTGCATAACCCGTACTCCCGATGTGAACCTGGGGCCTTTTTAATGGCCGCTATGTGTCATCTGCAGCGTAAAGTGAGTCGCTTCCTGTCTAACCGGATCTACTGGGACCGCGTTAGACATATAAACGTATGCTAACATGACTACGCGAGTATGTCTAGCGCATATTGATTAGCGATAATGGTTTTATATAGCTGAAATAAAGTCACTCTGCTGCAAAATGCGAGTGAACTCACTTGTCCTGTGCCTGAACTTTCTCCAGAATCACCGAAAGCCGTTCGACGACTTCGGGGTGTTCGTTCCAGACGTTTTTGGTTTCTGAGGGATCAGCTTTGAGGTTGTAGAGTTGTCCCATGGGTTCGCCTTTTGCTGGTTTGACTTCACGGGCATTGGTGAAGCCGCCGGAACCTCGTTTGGGAACCATTTTCCAGGGACCCTGTCGGATCGCGAAGTGGCCCCAGAGCGAATGATGTACGGCATAGTCGCGCAACGGTTGATCGCTTTTCTGGCCGAGCAGGGCAGGCAGAATATTGACACTGTCTTCGCCAGCGCCGGCTGCTAATTTTTGATCCGTAATCGCGGCGCAGGTGGCCAGCAGGTCGGTCAGTTCGACCAGTTCGTCGTTCTTTGAATCCGCGGGTGTCTTGCCGGGCCAGCGGACGATGAAGGGCACCCGGTGGCCCCCTTCCCAGATGTCTGCTTTCGTCCCGCGCAGATGCGCGTTCCCCTGATGGCCGCGGTCTTTGACATATTGTCCCCGGTGATTCGGCTTGTAATATTTCAGGTCGTCCGTTTCCTGCGGCGTCCACCAGTGATACAGGCCGCCGTTGTCAGAGGTAAACATCACCAGCGTGTTTTCCGCCACGCCCGCGCGCTGTAAGGCTTCCATGATCGCACCGACGGTCGCATCGACTTCAAGTACAAAATCACCATACTCGCCAGCAGCGCTTTTGCCGCGGAATTCGTCGTTGGGCACGAGAGGCAAATGCGGCGCGGTCAGCGGGAAGTAGAGAAAGAACGGTCGCTCTGGCGATGTTTTCGAATGTTGTTCAATATAACGCACCGCCTGTCCGGTTAAGGTTGGCATCACGCTTCTGATGGTAAAATCGGGCGAGCGCATGCCTTTGTCGACCGAAAGAAATTCGGTTTGGATTTGTTCCGATTCAATCGTGGGCATGATCACAGGCCGATCATTTTTGATAAAGCAGAACGGGGACATATTGAGCGAAGCAGAGATGCCGAAATAAAAGTCAAAGCCGTTCGCCAACGGTCCGCCGGTGATCGGTTTCGTATAATCCACGTCATCACCCACGCGGGGACGCTGCCGACGGTCAATGGGAACCGCGGGCACAGGCTGTCCGTTTTTGTCGGTCCACTGCATGCCCAGATGCCATTTACCTACACAAGCGGTATCGTAACCCGCCTGCTTGAGCAGTGAAGGGACGGTTGTCTGGTCTTGTTCAATCAAAGGGGGATCAAAGCCGTCCAGCACGCGGTACTTCAATCGCGTCCGCCAGCAGTAGCGGCCTGTCAGAATGCCGTATCGAGTGGGGGTGCAGACTGCGGACGGCGTGTGGGCATCGGTAAACTTCATCCCTTCTGCAGCCAGACGATCAATGTGCGGCGTTTGGATTTTCGATTCCGGGTTGTAACAGCTCACATCGCCATAACCCAGATCATCTGCCAGAATGTAAACAATATTCGGCTTCTGGGCTGCATGCGTTGTTGTTTGCAGAAACAGAGTCAGGAGCAGCAGTGGTAAGATGATTTCCGGGCGGATAGTTTTCAGAATTAAACTCATTTAATGATGACCTTCCCGAGGATGATTCGATACACATTCTTTTCACTATAAGCGGAGAATCAAGCGAAATGCAACCGGAGTACTCCGACTCAGGGGGTTTCCAGATTCAGTGGAATCAAAACTTCTTCCTCATCATACATGAACATCACGCCGCCGGTGGCGAAGTTCGACACGTCGGCGATTGTTGCCTGACCTTCTGGGCTTTCCAGAACCGCCTGCATTCCGGCTGCAGATTCCGCATACAGACTGACAATCAGGTAATAAGGCGGAGGACTGCCCGCTTCCGCAGAGATGCATTTTCCGATGGTCCAGCCGGTGAGACCTTGCATTGTTTTCGCCAGCGGGATGTGGACTTCGTGATAATAACGGTCAAATTCAGCGGGGTCTTCGGGGTGTCCGTACATCACAGTTAAGCGATACATGTTGGATTCCTGTGCTACGTAGATGAGGGAAACGAAGAGAATGGAAAGGATGCGTTTAAGCCTGTGATAAGCGTAGATCTCCGAACTGACGGACCTGTGCCGTCATCGCGATTTCCGTCGGCAGACGTTCCATGGAACTCGCCCCGTAGAAACCGTCGATGCCCTTCGCGCGGTCGAAGATATACTGGGCGTCGTCAGGCATCGCAATCGGGCCGCCATGACAGAGCAGCAGTACGTCATCCCGCTCGCTTTTGGCGGCGTCAACCATAGTGCGGATCGCTTCTACCGAATCGTCCAGTGTCTTGCCCGTTGCGGCGCCGATCGTGCCGCCGCTGGTCAGGCCCATGTGAGTGACTACGATATCCGCGCCGGCGGCAGTCAGTTTTCGAGCCTGATCGGCGTCGAACGCGTAAGGCGTTGTGAGCAGATCCAGGTCATGCGCCGCCCGGATGCAGTCGATTTCCAACTCAAAGCCCATGCCGGTCTCTTCCAGATTGGCCCGGAACTGTCCGTCGATCAGTCCGACGGTCGGGAAATTCTGAATGCCGGCAAAACCCATCGCCTGCAGTTCTTTGAGGAACAGATCGCGGATCAGAAACGGATCGGTCCCGCAGACGCCGGCCAATACAGGCGTCTGCTTAACTACGGGAAGCACCTCGCGTCCCAGTTCTTTGACAATCTCATTCGCATTGCCGTAAGGCATCAGGCCCGATAGCGAACCGCGTCCCGCCATGCGATAGCGGCCCGAATTGTAGATCACAATCAGATCGATGCCGCCGGCCTCTTCGCATTTGGCACTCAGGCCCGTGCCGGCACCGCCGCCGATGATCGGTTGTCCGGCTGCTACTTTCTCGCGCAGTCGCTTCAGGATTGCTACTCTTGATTCGGACATGAATGATTTCCTCGCGTTTTGTATCTCTAGTTGAATCGGCTTCCGCTCACGCGTTCAAAGGCGGCCACGAGTGCTTCGGCAAACGCGGCGTCGTTGATATGACACGGAAAACGGGTGATGCGTCGCTCGTCGGTCTGCTGAACTTCCTGTTCCAGCGTCTCGAACAGACACTGGTCGGCTGTGGGATCATAGAAGGCTGCGCCCTCAACGTCGAGCATCGAGAGACCGTGTTCGGGAATTAGAATTTCGATGGGGGCCGTCGACCGATTGACTTTGGCGGCGATCCATTGCGCCATCTGCTGGTTCTCGTCGACGGTGGTCCGCATCAGTGTCACCTGCGGATTGTGAACGAGAAATCGGCGGTCGGTAAATTGTTCGGGAACGGTCTCGCGGGCACCGAAGTTGACCATGTCGAGGGCGCCCAGGCTCATCACATACGGAATGCCGCGTTCGAGGATGATATCGAACCGACGCGGACCAGCAGACATGATGCCTCCGACGACTTCGTCGGCGACTTCGGTCGTCGTGATGTCGAGCACGCCGCCAATCAGGCCGTCGGCGACCAGTTTCTCCATCGCCCGGCCTCCGGTGCCGGTTGCGTGAAAGACCAGGGGATCAAAGCCCTTTGCTTCCAGTGACTCGCGCACCATGTCCACGCAAGGCGTCGTCACGCCGAACATGGTCATGCCCAGGGCAGGGCGGTCTTCAGTGAATTCTGTTTGGTTTGCTACCATGCCGGCGATCGCGTGGGCGGCGTTGCTCAGTATCCGCCGCGAGACCGAGTTGAGCCCTGCCACATCGACGACCGAATACATCAGCGTGATGTCGCTCGATCCCACATAAGGCTGCGTATTGCCGCTGGCGACGGTTGAGAGAATCAACTTCGGAAAGCCGACAGGCAGTGCCTGAAATGCTGGGGCAACAATTGCTGTTCCGCCGCTTCCCCCGATCGCGATCACGCCTGCCACCTGTTTTGTATTGACCTGGTCGGGCAGCCAGGCATGCAGCGCTGCTGCCATCGCTGTGACCGCCTGTCCCCGGTCGGTTTGTTCCAGCACCAGGTTGGGACCCGCGGGATGTGCCGCCGCAATCGTCTGCGCGGAAATGTCGGCACGGTCCGAATGGCCACGGGTACTCAGGTCGACCAGCACGACATCAAGGTCCGCGTTGCGAATCGCGTCAGCCACGAAGCAGATTTCGTCTGCTTTAGTATCCATCGTTGCAAGTGCAAAAATGGTGTTTCGCATGCGGTCTCCTTCCTGTGACATTTCTATCAATCAACGGTATTTATGCTCAACTGATTGTTCATAGTGGGTATGCAGGTCTGAATTTGTCAAGGCATGAAAATAATAATGATTGCCGTAGAAAAGGTCCGTCTGTAGTACCT
>NZ_CALFPF010000355.1 GCF_937919775.1 uncultured Gimesia sp. | reverse complement strand
TCCGGGCTTAATGGCGATACCGCTAGATTTCATTTCCGGACACCCTGCTAGGGAAATTCCCCATGCCGAATCGGTTTGATCGATAATCTCCCCTGTATCTTATTTGTACATCCACTGCCAATAGTTATGTTTATATACTGGAAAATACCGTTGGAGCTAAGGGCGCTGTTTGACTCGCGCAACCGGAAATGAGAAAAGCATTACGCGCAAAACGCAAGACCTGCTTATGGAACCAGATCCGACATCACTTTATTAATGTGAAGATGATTGGTTCGCGTGGTCTCGAAAAGAAATTGAGGCGATCACATTTACGCGCACAGCGGTTTGTAGATCAACCGTGCGCCGTACAGGTACCAGCGACTCGTATCTTTCTGCCATCCGCACAGGCTGAGGTAAATCACACTGGCAGGAACAATGTGACGCAATGACACCTGACCATAAGGGTCCTAACCAAGGTGCACTAACCTTGCACTGAAATCAAGAAACGAGGAGAAGGTCAGGTTACAAAATACTAATGTGTGTCTGGTGTCATTCGTGAAGGCGGATAGACGTATGTATAAATACGAATATGTTGAATCATCGCTGGCTGTCTGTTATATTAAGAATGCTTAGATATTACGCTCCCATGCGAAAATCATTCTATCGACGATTTCGGAAGCTACCACATGACTGCCAACCGACTCAAGGATTGCATGTTACTGCTGACTCTGAGTCTTTGTGGTTCGACCGCACTCCCGGCAGCGGAATCGGTGGATTATCTCAAGCAAATCAAGCCGCTGTTCAAAACCAAGTGTCAGTCTTGCCATGGCGCATTGAAACAGAATTCCGGCTTTCGCGTAGATACGGCCCAGTTCATGAAAAAAGGAGGCGACTCCGGTCCCGGCTTTGAGCCTGGCAAGGCGGACGACAGTCTGCTGCTGGGCGTGCTGACCGGTGACGCTGGCTTCAAGATGCCCCCTGAAGGAGCGGGCAAACCGCTCACGCCGGATGAACTGGCCCTGTTCCGCCAGTGGATCAACGCTGGAGCCCACGCCCCGGAAAATGAAGTCCCCGAACAGGACCCGCGGCAGTTCTGGTCCTACCAGACCCCGGTCAAACCAGCGGTTCCCGAGGTCAAAAATAAAGCCTGGGTGCGAAACGAAATCGACTCCTTCCTCGCCGCCCAACACGAACAACACAATCTGGTCCCCCGCCCCCCTGCTGAACCGGCAGTCCTGCTCCGACGCCTGTACCTCGATCTTACCGGTCTGCCCCCTACCACGGCAGAACTGGAAGCCTTCCTTGCTGATCCTTCCGAAGCGGCCTACGTTGCGACGGTCGACAAACTGCTCGCCAGCCCCCGCTACGGGGAACGCTGGGGACGGCACTGGATGGACGTCTGGCGGTACAGCGACTGGTACGGCTCCCGCGGAATAAACGAGATCCGTTACAGCCAGCGGCACATCTGGCGTTGGCGCGACTGGATCGTAGAATCGGTCAACGCCGACAAGCCCTATGACCGGATGATTGTCGAGATGCTGGCCGGCGATGAACTCGAACCGGACAATCCCGATGTCGTACGGGCCACCGGTTTCCTGGGTCGCAACTGGTACAAGTTCGATCGCAACGTCTGGATGTTTGATACCGTCGAACACACGTCCGTCGCATTCCTGGGGCTGACGATGAAATGCGCCCGTTGCCACGATCACAAATACGATCCCCTGGATCAGGTCGAATACTATCGCTTCCGCGCTTTCTTCGAACCGCACAACGTCCGCACCGATGCACTCTCAGGCACGGTCGACAAAGAAAAAGACGCCACGTTGGGCATGGTTCTCAAAGACGGTCTCGCACGCGTGTACGACAAGGAACTGGACCAGCCCACTTATCTCTTCCAGCGCGGCGATGATCGCCAGCCCGACAAAGAGCATCCCCTCACCCCCGCGGTCCCCGTGAACCTCACTCAAAACCCGGTGGAAATCAAGCCAGTCGAACTCCCCCTGGCCAGCTATTACCCGGCGCTGCGTCCTGAAATTCTGAAAGAAAAGGTGCAGCAGGCCGAACAGGAAATCAAATCCGCAGAGGAGTCGCTGCACAAGTCTGACACAACCATCCAGCAGGTCGAGCAACAGCTGGCAGACCTGCAACAGGAAACGTCAAGGGAGACAGACGCGCGACCGGCAATTATTGGTGAACACTTCCAGCAGCCGAACCCCGAGCTCTGGCAGACCGTCTCCGGCAAATGGGAGTATCAGGACGGCTGTCTGCGGCAGACCAATACCAGTGCATTCCAGACGCTGGTTTCGAAAGTCGATCTCCCGCTGAATTTCCAAGGGCGACTGCGTTACAAAACCCTGAAGCCAGGCCAGATTCATTCAGTCGGTCTTTTCTTTGATGTCGTTGAACTCCACGATGCGCAGGCCATCTACACTGCGATCAATAACAACAAGCCCACCGTGCAGGCCTTCCACCGCCAGGCAGGCCGCGAGTCGTATCCCCAAGCCGGCATCTTCCCCTGTGAAATTGAACTCAACAAAGAAGTCGTACTCGATTTCGTCGTTGAGGGGCAGCAGCTCAACGTCTGGCTCGACGGCAAACTCAAACTGGCCTACACCATGCCCGTCCCCCGCCAGGCGGGTAAGTTCGCCCTCTGGAATCACTCTGCCAATGCAGAATTTTACGAGCTGCGCATCGAGCCGCTCACCCCCGGTTTTCAACTCGCCCAGTCCATCAAAGAAGCCCGGCGTTCCCCCTTCGCAGCCCCTTCGAAAGCAAATCTGCAGCAGGATCTCTCCCTCGCCCGGACGGCACGCGAGATCGCTGAATTGAATGTCCAATTGAAGCAGGCCGAGCTGAAATCGCTCCAGGCACGTATCGCCGCCGAGCAGGCCAAGGTCAAAGAGACCGCTGATTTTGAAACACGCGCGAAAACGGCCAGCCTTCGCGAACGGGAAGTGGCGTCAGTTCAAGCGTCTCTCGAAATCAAACAGGCGCAGCGGGATCTGGCAACATTGCCCGCCCCGACAGGAGACAAGCCCGACACAAAACGCACCGCCGCCGAACAGAAAGTCGCAGCCGCCGAGAAGAAACTCACAGCGGCCCAAGCAGCTCTGAAAAAAGAAGATGTGAAGTACACGCCCCTGGGAGAAACGTTCGCCCGTACCAGTACCGGCCGGCGCCTGGCACTGGCCCGCTGGATTGCTGATGAACAGAACCCGCGTACCGCGCGGGTGGCCGTGAATCATATCTGGCGGCGTCATTTCAATCAGGCCCTGGTCCCCACAGTCGCCAACTTCGGCCTCAACGGGCAGCTTCCCACACATCCGGAACTGCTCGACTGGCTGGCAGTGACGTTTCTGGAACAGGGCTGGCAGATGAAACCCCTGCATCGCATGCTGGTACTGTCCAATGCCTACCGCATGAGTTCGGCTCCTGGAGAATCAGAATCAAACCGAGCCACCGATCCCAACAACCGTTATCTCTGGCGGATGAACTCCCGCCGCATGGAAGCGGAAATGGTCCGCGACTGCCTGCTCTCCTCCGCGGGTACGCTCGACGAAACCCGGGGCGGACCGGAACTGGATGAAAAACAGGGAGAGACCATCCACCGCCGCAGTCTCTACTTCCGCATTACCCCCAATGAAAAAATGGAATTCCTGGAGCTGTTCGATCTGGCCAACCCGAACGCCTGCTACGAACGGCTTGTGAGCGTCGTGCCGCAACAGGCGCTCGCACTGACCAACAGCTCCCTGGCCCTCGATCAGGCCCGGGTACTGGCAGAAAAAATCAGTAGTACAACGAAAACAGATGCCGCGTTTATCCAGGCTGCATTCAAGCAGATTCTCTCCCGCCCCGCGACGGCTGCGGAGATCACCGCCTGTACGAAGTTTTTAGAGCGACATACCAGCCTGCTCCAGCAGCAGGGGCAGCACAAGTTTCCCGGCGGAGGGACTTCGAAACGTCCTCCGGCCGCCGATGCCCGACAACGGGCCCGCGAGAACCTGGTCCATGTCCTCTATAGCCATAACGATTTTGTCACCGTCCGTTAACCCCGAAACTCACAGCGAAACGAATCACATTCAGGAACTCAGCCATGTCTGACCAAACACCATCCAACTGGTTCAACTCCTGCGGTCGGGTCTCACGCCGTTCGTTTCTGAACAATTCCAGCCTGGGACTGGCGGGCATCGCTCTGGCAGACCTGCTGCAACGCGAAAGCAAGCCGGGGCAGGCACTGCAGGCGGCGGAATCCGCAATCATCAGAGGACAGCCACACTTCGCCCCCAAAGCCAAATCGGTTATCTGGTATTTCATGCTGGGGGGCACAAGCCACATGGAGAGTTTCGATCCCAAGCCCGCCCTCAACAAACATGCGGGCAAGACGATCGGCGATACGGAATACAACGACCTGGTGACCAACTCTCCCTACTATCGCAAAAACGTGCGCGACTTTGGCGGCAAGCCCCGCAAGCTGATGGCCCAGATCTACCCGCTGCAGGTTGGCTATCGCAAATGCGGCGAGAGCGGCATTGAAATGAGCGACTGGTGGCAGCACTTGGGCACCTGCGCCGACGATCTGGCCGTCGTACGCTCGATGTGGACCACCGACAATGATCACGCGGCCCAGCTCCAGTTTCACACGGGCCGCCACATCTTCGACGGTTTCTTCCCTTCCATCGGCTCCTGGGTGCACTACGGTCTGGGCTCGCTTAATGACAACCTGCCCCAGTTCGTGGTCATGGGCACGCCTCCCGGTGACTGTTGTGGCGGTACCGGTGCCCATGACGGCAGCTACCTGGGTCCAGAACATTCCGGTGTGAAGATGTCCGTCGACCCGAGTAATCCGCTCCCCTTCGGCACCCCGGGCAGCAGAGTCTCCCGTGAAGAACGCCGCAGTCAGCTGGAACTCTTAAGCGAGCTGAATACGCTCGCCGGCGCCGCCTATCCTGATGATGCGGAAATGCGAGCCCGCATCAAGTCCTACGAACTTGCCTTCCGCATGCAGATGGCGGTCCCCGAAGTCGTCAACATCAGCGATGAGACTGCCGCCACGCAGAACCTGTATGGTCTGGACAATAAAGAGACCAAACGCGTCGGCCAGCAATCGCTGATTGCCCGGCGGCTCGTGGAACGAGGCGTCCGCTTTGTGCAGATCTACGATGGCGGCTGGGACGCACATTCCAAACTCAAGCAGAACCACAGCCAGCGGATCGGTCAGGTCGACAAACCGATCGCCGGTCTGCTCAAAGACCTCAAGCAGCGGGGACTGCTCGAGGAAACACTGGTCGTCTGGGCCACCGAGTTCGGTCGTACCCCTGGCTCCGAACGTTCGGACGGACGCGACCATCATCCCTATGGCTTCTCCATCTGGATGGCCGGCGGTGGCATTAAACAGGGTGTCACACACGGCGCCACCGACGAGATCGGCTTCCACGCGGTCGAACACCGGCACTACGTCACCGACCTGCACGCTACCATCCTGCATCAGCTGGGGCTCAATCACCACAGCCTGGAAGTCCCCGGCCACAAACGTCTCGAAATCGACTTTGGCGAACCGATCAAGGAGATAATCGCATAGTACAAGAAAGCCTACAGCCAACTACGCCATGGCTTATTTCCTTGTGATTTCCAAGTAATATCAGTCACTTTTTACCCTGCCGTTTGTTACGACATTCCAGATATATTCGCGCGAGTTCTCGCGTCTGGGAATAGTCAAATCCTTTCGGCAACGAAACGCAGGGCATGATAGCCGTCCGAAATGACTCTGCCAGGGTGGGACAGCGATTTCGGGATGAAGTCGCCCTTGAAGATCGCGAACAGCGCACGGCCCACCGATCAAATGCGCCCCGCCAAGTTATTTCTTCACACAGTGCACGCGCGATCTAGC
>NZ_CALFPF010000354.1 GCF_937919775.1 uncultured Gimesia sp. | reverse complement strand
CTGCTTAACTTTCTCAGCTTTCGTGACAGTAATCTCCGATCTTCTTTGGGGTGCAGAAAAATAATTGATACCTGAGGATTTATTTTCGTTCTCACTGTCTCCTGAGGACGATGTAATAAACAGGATGGCTCTGGTATGAATTCTGCCCGTTTTTTTGATGTCAAAACTGAGATATACAGTAAATTATAACGAAAAGTAACTTTAATTACTCAAATAGAATTACGAGACAAATGCTCTCGTTCGATTCCATCAAGGTTCAAAGAAGATGCATAAATCTGGAGTAGTCCTGGTTTGGATTGTTGCCCTCACCGCCGTAGGAGCTGTCCTGCTGACCTCAAAAGTACTTGACGTCCGTGGGAGCTGGTTGAAATCAGTAGAAAAAAACAAGGCACAAATTCAGAAGAATGCAGCCGAGATCGAAGCTAAAGAGACGGAAAATAAAACGCTTCGCAGCGACCTGACACGACTCATGCTGGGGTGGGATCGTTACTGGGATGCGAATGTGACCATTGCCAATCAGCAGACGGGTGAGATTCAGGTCAATATCGGTGGAAATCAGGGATTGGGAACAGCGCAGCAAGGTACTGATCCGGTTGCACAACCGGTTGTTTTTGCGTTTCAACCAGATCCGAGTAAACCGAGTGGTTTCAGTTATGTGGGTGCATTTCGTGTGAATGCACTCGAAGCCAATCGTGCGCAGTTGATCTCAGTCACACCTCCCCAGCCGGGTGAGGTGGCAACCTGGAAGAATGGTGCATGGCGTTTAAGAGCACTTGTGCCCCCCAATTATATTTCCACCTTAAGAACCCTGAGGGATGACCTGGTCGAGCGCGATCAGCAGATCAATAGAAAACAGGATCGAATTCAGGATTTGAATCGCTTGCTGGCTGCTGCAAAAGAGCGACTGGAAGCAAGAGTCAGTGAATTGATCGGTTCCGAGAATGCGCCTCAGGATGAAATTCTGCCTGTTGAACTAAGAAAAGGCCTGATTTCAGGACTGGAAGAAGAAGAACAATTACGCAACCAGGAATTCCAGGAAACAGATCGTTTACGACGTGATATGTTGAATGTCTATCAAAAACAACTGGATCTGGTGAAAGAGGTCAGCAAACTGACCAGTCAGTTACCTAAGCCAAAAACATAATCGCTTTGAGTTGTTAGCAGACAGCTCCTCAATAGCATGGAAGGTGTGCGTTTTTCTCGGGACGCTCTCAATTTCGGAATGACAAGCAAGGATAGGTTGGGCAATGGGGATTGAGAACCGGGATTACCTGCGGCATGAAAGTGGCGGAGGAAATTACAATCCTTTCCGAACGACTTCTGGCGGCTGGGCTATCAAATATTTGATCATTGCCAATGTGATTGTCTTTTTGCTTGAGACGTTCTCCCCCTCGATTATTGAATTTCTCGCATTACAACGAGATGCTATTTTTCCTTCCTTCCAGATCTGGCGATTTGTGACTTATGGTTTCTGTCACTCAACAGCTTCTCTGGGACACATTTTCTTTAATATGTTTGTACTCTGGATGTTTGGCCGCTCTGTTGAACCGATCCTGGGCTCACGGGAATTTTTGGCATTTTATCTGATCGGTATCGTCATCAGTGGTATCTGCCACGTTGCAATCAGCGCCAATCCTGTGATTGGTGCTTCAGGTGGCGTCATGTCAGTGGTCTTTCTGACCGCCATGTATTTTCCTCGCATGACCGTGCTCTTAATGTTTATCTTTCCGATTGAACTGCGCTGGCTGGCCGTGCTTTACGCTGTGGTTGATGTATTCGGGTTTGTCAGCCCGCAGCAAGGCGACAGTACCGCTCACTTTGCTCATTTGGGAGGTGCTGCGTTTGGAGTCGCCTACAAGTATTTTGGCTGGCATCTGACCGGAAGTTTTAATCAGAAATGGAGTGCTTTCAAATTAAAACAGTCTGCCAGGAAGAATCACCTGCGCGTGTATACCGAGCCGGATTCAAAACTTTCCAAGGCCAAATTAGACGAAAAAGTGGATGTGATTCTGGAAAAAATCAGCCGCGAAGGGGAAGCCAACCTGACGGATCAGGAACGTGCTTTACTCAAAGAAGCGAGCAATAAATATAAAAAACGGTGATCTGTCTGCTCAAGCGGCGGTGTCCCTCTTTTCAAGTCTGGTTGAAAACGTTTGCAGTATTATCTGGCTCCGGGGCGCGACGATGTCTCAATCACATTTTGAAGAGCTGATTCAACGGGCCCGAGCGGGAGACCGCTCTGCAGAGAATGAATTACTGCAAAAATGCCGTGCTTATGTCTCGCTCATCGCACGTGCCCAGATTGAGGGCTGGATGCGCACCAAATTCGATGCTTCTGATCTGGTACAACAGACATTGCTGGAAGCCCACCAGGGACTCGAAAATTTTAAAGGAGAGACAGAGGCCGAGTGGCTGGGCTGGTTGCGGGGGATTTTGAATCACAATGCACTGGATTTTGCCCGGAAATACCAAGGTGTTGCCAAACGTAATGTGAAACGAGAATTCTCAATCGATCAGCCCGGAGGCAGTTCAGGTCAGTCTGGCTTTCAGCAATGGGAATTGAAAGATCAGGCGGAAACCCCCAGTCGGATGCTGTTGAATCGGGAACAGGAAATTCTGATGGCGGAGGCCGTCGCGCAGCTTCCCGCTGATTATCAGGAAGTGATTATGTTACGAAATCTGCAACGGCTTTCGTTTAAACAGGTCGCAGAAAGAATGAATCGTAGTGCTGGTGCAGTGCAAATGCTCTGGCTGAGGGCCTTGAACCAGTTACAGGAACTGCTGGAACGTGTTTGATTCCGTTATTTGACCTGTATCAAATCGAGTGCTGCGTACGAGCAGTGAGAGAGAAAGTATTGAATCCGGTGGCAAGCGAACAAGACGATCAATCAGAGGTGGCGATCGAGGTATTGAATCAATACCTGAATTACCTGCAGGCTCATGATCAGGAAAGCTGCCATGGATTACGGGTGGTCAATCCTGAACTGAAAAAATTAATGGCGTGCCTGGATTCACTCGAACGGTTAGCGCCTGACAACGAACATTCTGTTCGGGAAACGCAATCTCCGGGACCGGAAGAGGCCACGCGTTTGCTTTCGAAAACTCATTCGGCACGAGCGTTCCCTCATCAGACGATCGAATTCGGAAACTATGAACTACTGGAAGAACTCGGTCGCGGTGGCATGGGTGTGGTTTATAAAGCACTCCAGAAAGACTTAAACCGCATTGTCGCCTTGAAGACAATTTTAAGTAACCAGTTTGCTTCAGAAGAAGAAGTACGCCGATTTTATCTGGAAGCCCAGGCGGCAGGACGATTACAGCATTCCCATATTGTTCCCATTCACGAAGTGGGTCAGTATCTGGGGCAGCATTATTTTACGATGGACTATATTTCGGGAGGCTCATTAGCCAATACCAGGGCAAAGCAGATGTCCGAAACGGCACAGACTGATTTTTATCAGGTGGCCTCGCTGATGCTGCAGGTATCACAGGCTGTGCAGTATCTGCATTCCAAAGACATTATTCACCGCGATTTAAAACCATCCAACATTTTAATTGATGAAAACGGAATGGCACATGTAACGGATTTTGGACTGGCGAAACTGTTTGATGTGCTTCAAACCGACTCTGAAGATGACGTTCGAACTCAGAGTGGCATGATCGTAGGAACGCCCGGTTATATGTCACCCGAGCAGGCTGCGGGACAACTTGCCGCTATTTCGTCGCGCAGTGATATCTTTTCTCTGGGCACGATTCTCGACGAGCTTTTGACAGGCGTTTCTCCGTTCAAACAGAACAGTCCTCTGGATTCTCTGGTGTATGTCATCGAGGGCGAGCCTCCCCTGCCTCATACACTTAACGCCCGCATCCCGTATCACTTGGAGCTGATCTGTCTGAAATGCCTTGAGAAAGATCCGGATTTACGTTATCAGACGGCGGGTGAGCTGGCCGATGATCTGGAGCATTTTATCGCAGGGGAACCGATTCAGGCACAGCCAGCAGGTCTCAGGCAGAAATTTCAGCGCTGGTTTCGCAGGCAGCCAGCTTTAGTCTCGCGGTTATCAGCAATTTTTCTCGCGACAGGAATCATCCAGACGGTTTACTCAACGCAAGGAATGGATCTCAATTACCATCTCAAAATGATGACCATTTTTGGTTTGTGGGCTAGCCTGGCTTTGTTCTTTCAATGGAGCCTGGACCACTTGAAGAACAAGGTAAAGGTGCGGTTTTGCTGGGTGGCCGCAGATGTCTCTTTATTAACCGGGTTGTTGTTTCTGGCCGATTCTCCGATCGGGATTTTGTTGATCGGTTATCCGATGTTGATTGTCTCAGCCGGGTTATTTTTTTACGTGAGACTGGTCTTCTTCACCACCGTTCTGTCCCTGCTCGCGTTTTCGGCACTGGTGCTGCTCAGACCGGAATTAGCGGAGCTATGGCAATATCCCGTGATTTATGGGATGGTGTTGGCGATATTGGGAATGATTACCGCTTATCAGATTTATCGCGTCAGAGTCTTGAGTCGCTACTATGAGCTGCGGCGGCCGGAAAGATAGCCGGTGTGAGTGGCTTACGCTGCTTTCACATTTCCCTGAGATGTGTGATTAGAAACCAGGCGGAATAAAGCTTGCCAGACGCGTCCGATTTCGAGCTCTTCCATGCAGCATAAGTTTTGCGGTCCCCGTTTGGGGCAGCGCTTGTGATAACTACCTGCACAATCAACATTGGTTGAAACAAGTTGATGCTGGTCACCGGGAGGTCCCGAACGGAGTGAATTCGTGCAGGTAAAGATGCCGGTAACCGGTGTTCCCAGTCCAGCGGCAAGATGCATGGGGCCCGAATCATTTGTCAGCAGAAAATCAGATTCGATTAGCACCGCCGCCAGTTGTTTGAGGGTCGTTTCCCCTGCCAGATTAATGACATGACCTGTGGGTACAAACTTGTGTAATAATTTTTCAATATGATTGGTTAAAGGTCGTTCATCTGCCGTGCCAACCAGAACGACATTGCAGCGGAATCGGCGGATCGCTTTTGCACCGACGGCTGCAAAGCTTTCAGGGGGCCAGCGTTTTGTGATCCACTGCGCACCAGCGTGAATTGCAAGAGTGGGTGGGGAGTTGTTATCCAGGCGGGAGAGTTTGTTTTTTGCCCAGAGGGTATCTTCCTGGCTGAGGTAGATGTCAGTTTGTCTTTGGGTTTCACCGAATCCCATCGCGTCTGCCACACGCCAATATTTTAAATAAGCCGGCACGAGTCGTCCTGTGTCCGGGATGGTCAGATTGCAGGCTAAATGAGAGCCCTCGCGCGCTGCTTCGATGCCAATCCGCCAGCGGGCACGAGTGGCTGCCGTCATGATGCCGGTTCGTAATAATCCCTGCAGATCAAGTACAAGGTCAAATTGCCGCTGTTTCAGCTCTTTCAGAAAATTCCACCAGTAGCGAACAGAGCTGCGTCGACTGAAAGGAATAATTTCATCAAGGTGGGGATGCCCTTCCAGCAGGTTGGCAAAGCTGTCACGAATGATCCACGAAATCCGGGCGTCTGGAAACCGTTCACGGAGTACTGGGAGGAGAGGAAGTGTTTGCACAACATCGCCGAGCGCACTGGGTTTGATAATGCAAATCCGCTTGGCTTCGATCTGGTTCAGTTGAGATAAGAAATGCTGCGAACTCATCGTATTCGGTTATTAGCTGTCGATTCGGGGGTTATTTGAACAGGAGAAATCAAGCAGCAAGGCATCATAATCGGAGAGGCTCAATCAGGGCAAGATCAGCTTTGATTTCGATTGTTTTCAACAGAAAAAACCAATTTATTGAAAATGACAGTCCAGGAAAATAACCAGTCCGGTTAGTTTTTCTTGAGAAACAGCG
>NZ_CALFPF010000353.1 GCF_937919775.1 uncultured Gimesia sp. | reverse complement strand
AGCTGTCATCAGACATTTCAAACTCGAAGAAGTTAAAGATGCTCTGACTGAAATTGGTGTTCAAGGGATGACGGTCTCTGAAGTCCGTGGTTTTGGGCGTCAAAAAGGCCATAAGGAACAATACCGTGGTGCAGAATACACGGTTGATTTCCTGCCAAAGGCCAAGATGGAAGTGATTGTCCCCGATGATCAGGTTAAAGCTGTTGTTGACACAATCTTAGAGTCAGCACGAACCGGCCAGATCGGCGATGGTAAAATCTTTGTCTTGCCAGTCGAAGACATTATTCGTATTCGTACGGGTGAAGCTGGAGATACCGCTCTTTGATAAACGACGTAAAGCGAGGGGCATTTTCCTGCCCCTTTTGCTTTACATCAACTCTGATCTGGCTCAAATTACGGTTTTTCGAAAGTAGTCTTAGATGAAAAAAATTCAGGCGATCATACGGCATTATAAGCTGGAAGAAGTCAAAAACGCGATTTCTGAAATCGGTATCAGCGGGATGACTGTCAGTGAAGTCCGTGGTTTTGGTCGTCAACGCGGTCACAAGGAAACTTACCGGGGCAATGAATATATCGTTGATTTTCTTCCTAAGGTGAAACTCGAAATTGTTGTTCAGGATGATATGGTCCAGAAGACCGTCGAAACGATCACACAGGTTGCACGCACCGGTCAGATTGGTGACGGGAAGATTTTTATCATGAGTCTTGATGAAGTCATTCGAATTCGTACGGGAGAGACCGGTCCGGAAGCCGTTTAATTGAATGATTGCCACCTTGTATCATTTGCTGTCATAAACCCGGGCAACTTTTTTTCTTTATTGCTTCAGCCTGGAACCGATGATGTCAAACACTTCTTCCCCCTGCTCTGCACAACAATTTGTTGTCTATCGCGCGAAGGTGGAACAGGCCCGACAACGTGGTCAGGAATTGTTGCGCGGCGGGGCCAGTGGCCTGCAGATTGCAACGGCGATTGCAGAATCCATCGAGCAGCTGATTCTGCAAATCATCCAGGACCAGTTTCAGCAACTCCCTGAATCACAGCAGAAACAACTTAGTCAGCATAGCACGATTCTGGCCATCGGCGGTTCGGGACGCGGATTGATGGCACCTTATTCCGATGTGGATTTGCTGTTTCTCTATCGCGGCCAGGTTGTCAAAGAGTTTTCGGATTTCGTCGGTAATATTGTCCGCAGTTGCTGGGATGCCGGCTTAAAACTCGGGCACAGTGTGAGAACCATTGTTGACTCGGTCAAGATGGCACGCACCGAGCCCGAATTTGCCACCGCCATGATTGAAGCCCGTTCGATCTGGGGAGACGAACATCTTGCCGAACAGCTGATTCGCGCTTTTTATCGCCATGTCATCTTATTTCGCAGACGATTGTTTTTTGAACAATGTGTGACGGCACGCTGGGCAGAACGCAAACAGCACGGCGGCGCTGTAATGCAGCTGGAGCCTGATATCAAACGCTCGCCGGGTGGCCTGCGAGACATTCATCTTTTACGGTGGTTAGGCTACGCGCGATATGGCACTGCGAATCTTGATATGTTGCGGCTGGACGGTCGCATCAGCAGTCGCGATGTGCGAACGCTGAAAAATGCCCGTGATTATCTGCTCAAAGTTCGTATTCAGCTGCATTATGAGGCGGGTAGACAGCAAGACCTGTTTACAAAAGACACACAGCTCTGGATGGCAGACCAGCGCCGGATTGAAGGGACCAACGGACAACGCCCCGTAGAGATTCTCATGCAGGAATACTTTCGACACAGCAAAGCGGTTGCCGAAATCACCGAACGTTTTATCAAAGCACATCGCCCTCAGCCACTCCTGTCGCGGGTATATGACTTCCTCATGACCCACCGTTCGGATTCCATTCTCAAAATTGTACCAGATCATCTGGACGTCATCCCCAGATACCGCGCCAGGGTCTGCAGCAGCCTGGAAGAAATCCTCACATTATTTGACACTGCTTCGCTGTATGGTATCTCGATCTCCCCAGATCTACTGGACGCCATCCGGGAGGCAGCTTTGAAGTTGCCTCCGAACGTTACCAATAAATCGATCGATCTGTTTCGCGCCATGCTGGATCGGAGTAACGCTCTGGGACCGACGCTAAGAACCATGTTTGAAACGGGGATCTTGAATTTGCTGATCCCCTACATGAAACATGCCTACTGCTTGCTGCAATTTAATCAGTACCACAGTTATACCGTCGACGAACACACGTTTCGCGCAATCGAGGCAGCCGAAAGCTTTTCAAACGATGACTCCACCCTGGGCAGTTCCTATCGACGCATTGAAAAGAAAGACATCCTGAATCTGTCGATTCTGCTGCACGATATCGGCAAAGGGTATGGAGAAGACCACTGCAAAGTGGGAGCGATGATTGCCGCTGATACTGCTGTCCGCCTGGGCTTGCAGGATGAAGAGCAGAAGCTGCTGGTGTTTCTGGTGTTCGAGCATTTAACGATGGCCCATCTGGCTTTTCGTCGTGATATTTCAGATCCGGACATCCTGTTCGAATTCAGTCAGAAAGTCGGCAGTCCGGAAAAACTGCGCATGCTTTACGTCTTAACGGCCGCCGACATCACTGCCGTGGGTCCCGGCGTTTTTACTGATTGGAAATCCGAATTACTCGCGGATCTTTATGAACGAACCATGTTGCTGCTCGGTGGTAAACAGTCCCGCCACTATCGTGATCAGAGACTCGCACGCGTCAAACAACAGGTTCGCAGCCATCTGGACCTGCCACACATTCTGGATCTTGAAGAAGACCCGGAAAACTGG
The DNA here is from genome assembly GCF_937919775.1 of uncultured Gimesia sp. Lineage (GTDB taxonomy): Bacteria > Planctomycetota > Planctomycetia > Planctomycetales > Planctomycetaceae > Gimesia. The sequence goes on along the minus strand of NZ_CALFPF010000353.1, from coordinate 4,976 downwards.
TTTACAGAATTATTTAACTCATTTTCTCCGCACTATCTGCTGGTGACCCCCTCTGAACGGATCGCCGCCGACATCAAAATCCTGCGTGAGCTTCCCGCAGATCAGATTGTTGTGGAAGGAGAATATGAAACGGAGACAGGCACCGTCAATTATCACGTCATAGCGCCTGCCATGTACTCGCAATCCTGCTTCCACAGAATGGTCAGTGTCTTTACAGCCAAACGTATGGATATCATCTCCGCGCAGATTACTACCAGTTCTTCCGGAGGAGTGGTCGACGGTTTTCGGGTGATCGATAACGATTATTCCGGCGAAGTCCCTCGCAGCCGGATCCAGAAAATTGAACAGGAAATCAGCAAAGCCGTCCTCGGGGAAACCGATGCCAAAACCATGTTCTTAAAGAACCAGCGTTTTAAGGAATCGTCCAACCTCAGCGGCGAATTTGGCCTGGGCCGCGTAGAAATTGACAACCAATCGTCCAAGCGGTGCACGATTATCGATGTGATCGCTCACGACCGGATTGGCCTGTTATATATCGTTTCACGCGCCATCAGCCGTATGGGGCTGTCTGTCGTTATGGCAAAAATTTCAACACACCTTGATCAGGTTGTCGATGTATTTTACGTGATTGATGAACACGACCGTAAAATTGAAGATCACCAGCGCTTACAGGAGATCAGAAAACGACTGGAAGGCACGCTGCACGATTTTGAACTGGAAGGTTACAAAAGATATCAACGCTAATACTGTTTTCCAGCGCCCAGATAATCCACAGCAGGCATATCTGATTAAGCCGGGATGACTTCCAGAAATGTGATTTCACCATCCACATGAATCTGGCAAGCGGAGGCAGCCGCCGGGATTAAAATAGTCTTTCCCTCTAACAGTTCATATGTTTCTGCACCGCAGTCTAATTGACCTGCCCCTTCCAGAACGATCAAAATCTGTGCCTGATTCATGGAAGCGAGTGGGAATGAAAGCCGGGAGTGATGACGGCGGATGCAAAAATAATCCGATTCCAGTAATTGCTCAATTTGATGATCGCCTCTGGACAGCATCCGGGGTTCGAGCAGCTCGACGGGCCCTCTTTCAAAGTTAATAGACTCAAACGCTTTCGCAACATGTAACGGACGCGGGTTCCCTGAGTGATCCAGACGATCCCAGTCAAACAGGCGAAACGTGATATCGCTGGTTTGCTGTACTTCCACCAGGAGTATTCCTTCACCGATGGCATGCAGCGTTCCTGCGGGAATGAACACACAATCTCCCGGTTTAACCGGATAACTATGCAGACATTCTTCGACATTTCCCTGCTCCAGATGCTGTCTGAGCCGGACTTCATCGATGCCCGGTTTGAGGCCAGCATAAATCCGGCTGCCCTCGTTCGCATCGAGTATCACCCAGGCTTCCGATTTACCGGAACGGGTCGCATCAAAATTCTTCTGCCGGGTCTCATCGGGATGAACCTGCAAAGAAAGACGATCGGTGGCATCAATGAATTTGATCAACAGAGGAAACGTCGAATAATTGTTCCCTGCCCCATACAGGGCGTCTGGATTTTTGCGAATCAGCTGGGACAGCGTCCAGTCTGCGTATTCGCCACCGGCAATCAGAGTGGGAGCCTGGGGATGATCAGAGAGTTCCCAACTCTCACCATAATCAGCTTCAATCCCGATTAATTTATGCAGTTGAGTTCCCAGACGCTCTCCCCCCCATCGGGTACGCTTTAAAAGGGGCGTAAACTCGAGTGGTAAAAGAGTTGCCGTCGATTGAACCTCTTGCAATGACATAATTATGAGAAAAGCAATACCAGGTAAGAAGATAGAGTAAATAGAAAAGATAGACACCTTCGTAATCGTAATCGAAGAAACCCACCAAATGCAACTATAATCTCTACGGTTTATGATAACCGAAATCTCTCCGTTTTTTTATACTTTTTCGCAGAACTGATCATCTTCAAAGGTTTCAATTGCCATAAACGGGAACTCCTGCTAATCTCTCCCCCCTTGAAGTCCTCAGTAGATCCTTGAAACATGCGTACATATATCGTAATACTCAGTATCAGGACTGCCGTTAAGAGATTTACCACTGTTTATCGATGAAAGGCTCATACGTGGCAGACCTGGTAACCCGAAGTTTAGAAATGGAACTTTCCATTGGTGATACAATTCAAGTGGGCAATCAGTTTTTAACCGTAATCGATATCGAGGAAGGCGAGATCTTGTTTCAATTAGACTCAGAGGCCCCACAAGGGCCAGGCTCTACGTCAGAACTGAACAGGGTCCCTCACTCCCGATCTTGCCGCTAATACTGAACCGACAGAGCAATGTCGAGTTCAAACGGCTTATCCACATGGCAGCAGGCCGTTTTATTCCAACAGAATACGCTCTCATTTATTTGCGATCGTTTTAGGATCTGCAGGAAAACGGCGCCATTTCTCCACCTCAGGGATTGTCAGTTTTGCCTGCCGTGCCTGTTCAATCATGGATTGAAGGCGAGGTAGATCTCTTACCCACAGAGTTGCCTGCTGATCTTCGTAAATCTGCGCCCAGTCTTTACGCTGCTCCAGGTATTTAATCGCTGGCATTGATGAGGGTAGTAATAAAATCTCTGTGGGATACTGATCCAGCAGTGGGGTTGGCCCGCGAGAGTTCTCATCCAGCTTTTGAAATTCCACAAACTCCCGTTCCAGTTTGGCCGAGTAGACAGTTCGATAACGACCGTCAAAGGCCACTCGTGATTCCGGAAACGTCTGCCAGATCACATACTGTGCCCAGCCGTAATCGGTCAGGATATTTCCAGTAAGCTTTTGGTCATGCATGACTGTGATCGCCGCGACAGGCATGCCCGGTGCTCTGCTTTGCGTTTCGACACCAATCTGCCAGGGCGGAATAGATTCTCTCCAGAGATTCGCGATCGTCTGAATTCCCAGTCCACAGATCATAAGCATCGTTGAAAGAACCAGCAGATAACGTAACCGCGCGCGTTGGGGTCCGGCCCACTGTCGACTGATATGAGGAAACAGTCTTCTGATCGCATCGGAAACAGGCCGCGGTAATAAAATCAGAACGGCAATCGCCAGTAATGCGACATGCCTGATATGACTGACGGCCTGATAAGCAACCACTGCAATTAAAATCAGATCAATCCATTCCCACTTCCGTGAACCGAGAAATGCCAGCGCGATCAGTAAAAAAGGAACATAGTACAACAACGCCTGTTGTGCTTCCCAGAGTGGTTGCCACTCTCGTACGATCTGTTTTGTGAGCAAATGATCCCAGAGCATCTGGTGCAGACGAATGCCATAAGGATTGATCAATGTCACCGCCCAGCCCAGACCGACGGCAATGCCCAATCGCAGAAAATCCCGACGCCGATAGAGTGAGCGGTAAACGCCCTGCCCCATCCATAACAGAACGATCCCCTGAATTCCGACACCAGCCAGAAAACCGCCATGCGAGTTGGACCAAAACAGCATCACTATCGGCAAATACCAGATTGATTTTGACTGGGGGTGATCGAGATAGTGCTTGAGCAGTAACAGCGTCAACGCAAAACAACCAAATGTGACGAGTTGGGGGCGCACGAAAACGACAAACTGTGAAAGGCAGAATGCGGAATAAACCAGCAGCAAAATTGCCGCTGCCAGACTCGCCTTGAACTTTCGTAATGCAAACCAGGCTGGAATGAAGATCACCAGCAACCAGAAATTTCGCCAGAACCAGAGTCCGACATTACCAAAGTTGCCCCATAACCAGCCAAAAGACAACTCCGAAAACCATTCGTGATTCACCCAGACGGCGTCAGGTTCGGTGTAACAAAACGGGTCAGAACGTTCCACCAGAACATGTTGCTCGATCGCCCTTAGACCATAAAGCGTGTGACCCCAAAGATCAGGATCAGCGATCGTTACCGTGCATGTCAGGAACAGACATGCTCCCCAGATCATTGCCGTCGAACACCGCCATTCTCGATCAGACATACTCCCTTCTGCGGAAATTTGTCCTGAATCAGATTTCTTCACAACTTTTCCTCGAATGTACGTCTCTGGATTCTCCTGGAATCTTTTACCATTTGTTCACACGAGCACAATAAAAAAAAGATCTGCACTCAAGGGCACAGATCTTTTTTTTGATTTCAACTTGCAGCCAATCGACTCAATAAAGCAGAAGCTAAATTTATTTGCTTTTCAGAATGTCTTCCAGGCTGGGAAGAGGCTGATGAATTGGTTCCAGAACAGGAAGATTGTCACCATTTGACAGAGATTCTTCGTAGGAAGTCAAATCAATTTGCTCGTAGATTTGAATGAACATTTTATGAGAATAAGGCGCCTTGGGATCTCCACCCAACGCGATCACTTCGCCTTTTTGTCTCAAAATATTCGTATAGTTGTAAGGTCGGAAGTAATAATAACCGTGATACGCTGGAGTGTAAGGATAGTGAGGATACATATCTCCTGTCGTTACACAATTCAACCAACCCCGCTTCTTGAGCTTGCAGCAACCATCACAGAAACTGCTGCCACAAGCATTACATACAGCACCATATCCGCTTCCCGACTGACCGGAACCACATGCGTTCCCCGGCATACACGAATGGGCTGCAGGATAACTACATTCACATGATGCTAATGAGATTGTTGCGGGAGCACTGACTGTGTTAGCAGGGCTGACTTCACCGTCATACTGCCAGACACTTAAACCGATGAGCAATGCAAAACTCGCATTCATGAGACCACCTTTTATATTTTTACGTTGTATAAACAACTCATTTAGTTAGGCAAACTGGCAAATCAACATCGAAATTCACTCTGAACTCAGAGCACAATGTCTCTCACCATAGTTCGTTTTCGACTTAATACTCATCAAAAGTAAAGTAGAAAACAGTCCAAATCACTAAAATCTAAAAAAATGCACAATCTGGGAAAAACCGCAAAAATATCATTAACCTCCCACATCTGATTATCCGATATGATT
>NZ_CALFPF010000352.1 GCF_937919775.1 uncultured Gimesia sp. | reverse complement strand
GCAGGAGGGTCTGATAGCCGTCATCGGGAAGTGAAGAAAGGGCAGCCAGTGCGGAATCAGGCGTGCTCGGCTGTTCTACGATTGAAGACCTGGCTGGTGTCGATGATATAATCTGAATTAAAGACCTGTTCAAAGTCATAGAGATCTACGAAGTCTTCGAGCCGGTCGTTTTCTGTTTTTCGCATTCTGCCATGCTCAATCATCTCAAAGACCATCTTTCCGAAGTCTTTCGTTGTTTTAACCCCCCATTGTTTAAAAACAGTGGTGGTCATTAGGCCAAACTGTTTTAAGGCAAGTGCTCTTACACCTTCCAGAAGTTCCTGGCCGGATACATGAGCCTCTTCCTGCTCATTCTCGTTTATGATCGTACGCGCATAAATTTCCTGCGCCTCCTGCAAGGCTTCAAAAACAAAGTCATACGCATTGGGGTGGTATTGCAGCTTTGGTCGGGAAAGATTTGTGGCAGATGTCATTTTTTTCACCCATACCTTTTGAATTTGCTCTAATCAGGGCTCTTGCGCCAGCTAGAACTAGTGTTTCGATCTGGAAGCCTTTGGTCAAGACTTTCTTACCGGATAACAGCACAGATATTAAAAATATTCGAATTGGTCTTTCAGGGAAATCCATTCTGTCAGGGCCGGTTTTCCAGTCCTGCTCCCTTTTCGGTCATTCTTCGACAGGATGTTCGCCTTTTTTCTTTTTAATCACTTCCAGAATGTCTTTACGATGGACAATCATCCTGCGTGAGTCCTGGTAGACAACTTGTACGCATTCTGAAAGGATTTCCTGGTTCGTTACTTTTCCCTCACCCTGTGTGGTGATGACTGTGGAACCAATGGGAGGCAGATCCTTCTTATAACTTTTATAGGTATCGTATTCATATCGCAAACAGCATTTGAGTCGCCCGCATCGACCGGAAAGTTTATTCGGGTCGAGAGAGGTTTTTTGGAGCTTGGCCATTTTCATGGAAACCGGTGGCATTTCTGTGAGGTGGGTTCCACAGCAAACGGGTTTACCGCAATCGCCGTAATCTGCCAGCAGCTTGGCTTCATCGCGAACGCCGATCTGACGCATTTCAATTCGAGATCGATATTTTCGGGCCAATGATTTCACCAGCTCTCGAAAGTCGACGCGTTTCTCGGCGAGATAATAAAAAACCACTCTCTCACCACCAAAAAGATGTTCGACATCGACTAACTGCATTTGCAGTTTATGCTCTTTGACCAGATCCTGGCATCCCTGAAATTCATTCTTTTCTTCATGCCGGTTCTGGTCGCGTTGCCGATAATCATCATCCGTAACCTGGCGGATAATCCGGCCCGCCGGTTCGCTCTCTTTCATAAAGGTACGCACGCGCTCGGTTGCCGGAGATAAAACTTCTCCCCATTCGTGACCGCGGTCACTTTTGATAATCACAGCCGCGTTGCGGGGTAATTCCGGAATTCCTTTACAGGTGAATTCCCCAATCAGCCGTGTGGATCCATAGCGAACAATATAACCTGAAACTTCGATATTCATTTATGATAAATTCATTGAATTGAGAGTGAATAAGGCAGTCATCGTTCTATAGAAATAATCTGCAATTAAAATGGAAGACCGCCTGTGCCGAATTATTATAGCGAATGTGTACCAATCAATCCTTAATTATTCCAGGGGAAAACCATATTTTTGAAAAGCCACAGGCATTCACAAGGCAGGCTTGCAGAGACTGCATTATTTCATCTGTATACCCCTGAGGTCTTCGCTCAAGCTTTCAAAACACAAGGCGATTGTGGCATTTTTATCGATTTGTTCTTCCGTCTGAATCATGCGGTCCAGCAGATTCCCGATTTTTTCGATCCGGTCTTCCGTTTCTCCAGAGAAACCAGCCACAAATTTTCTGATCTGCTCGGAGTCGATACCGGAATTGTATCCGGAGGCGTGCTGTAATGCCTGGTGGTAAAAGTCGGCACAGAATTTGATAATCCAGTTGGCTGTCTTCCGTTGCGCTGCGGTATTCCCTCCAACATCATCAATCGCCTGGATCACGGTCTGCGCAAAAACCTGCGGCTGAAATGGTTTTTTGCTCAGATGCCGTGTGATACTGACTCGCAGTTCTTCTAAATTATCGTCGAGAAGCTGGCTGGCGATTTGCAGAGACCCTTCTGATAAACGTGCAATCTGGGCCGCTTGTGCTTCGGAATCGGCCAGTTGTTGCTGGAGTAATAGTTCTGCGACCTCTGCTTCCGATAAACGACCGAACCGGATGAGCTGGCAGCGGGAACGAATCGTCGGCAAAATGGAATCCATCTCGCTGGCGATTAAAATCATTAAATAGTTGGCAGTGGGTTCTTCGAGAGTCTTAAGTAAGGCGTTGGCACTCTCTGCATTCATTTTGTCTGCATCATCAATGATCGCGATTCGCCGGTTTCCCGACATGGGACGCAGGGACATTTCATAACAGACACCCTCACGACCTCGATGGTCGTCGCCGCCAATGATCAGGCTGAGTGGCAGAATCGCCTTGTCCGGAGGGCATTCGACAGAAATCAGGTCCGGATGCGTACCGGCGGCCATTTGTTTACAGGAATTGCACTCATGACAACAGGTTAATTCGTCGGCCGGAGTCTGCAGGCAAAACAGACATTGAGCGAGATGCAAGGCGACTCGTTTTTTCCCGATGCCGGCATCTCCCGCAAACAATAAAGCATGCGGCATGCGGCTGCGTGACAAAGCGCGATCCAGCATTTCAAGAATTGATCGATGGCCTCGTATTTGATCGGTTGTCATGCGGCATCCACATCGTTTTTCAAATTCTGGTCAATCCAGCCCAGGATTTTTCCTTCCCGGACTGCTTCCCCGGGCTGGCATTCACAGGCAATGAGAATGCCAGAGCAGGGGGCCTCGACATCAAATGTAATACCCGGTATCAAGAGCTCGACAACGCGGTCTCCTGTGACAACCGGTTCCCCCACTCGCGTGAGCCATAAACTCACTTTCATGTCCTGATTCGGACTGCCTACTGGGGGAACGAGAATCGGGGACGCCATTCAGGACTCGGTTCCCAGAACGGCAGCCATTTCTCCCGCATTATAACTGGATCGGACAAAGGGACCGCTGGCTACCAGTTTGAATCCCATGGCCCGGACCTGATCTCCGACCTCGTCAAATTCTTCCGGCGGTAGAAATCGTTCCACGGGCAAATTCTGAGGCGTGGGTTGCAGGTATTGTCCAATGGTAATCATATCGCAGCCAACAGCCCGCAGATCGGCACAGACTTCCAGAACCTCTTCTCTGGTTTCCCCGAGTCCGAGCATGATCCCGCTTTTCGTGATGATCGAAGGATCTGTTTCTTTGACCTGAATCAGCAGGTCCAGCGTGCGCTGGTAGACTGCGTTACGGCGAACGCGATGATAGAGTCGGGGCACCGTTTCCGTATTATGGTTGAATACATCAGGGTGTGCTTCGATCACCCGGTGAATGGCATTTCGATCGCCGCGGAAATCCGGGGTCAAAACTTCAATGTCTGCTCCCGTTCGTTCGCGCACTGCCAGAATACAATTATAAAAATGCTCCGCCCCGCCATCGGGTAAATCATCCCGTGTGACGGAAGTAATGACAACATGCTTAAGCCCCAGTCGTGCAGCCGCTTCTGCGACGCGTTCCGGTTCATCAATTTGTACTGTTTCTGTCTTGCCCTTCGGGATGGAACAGAATCCACAGGGCCGCGTGCAGACATTTCCCAGAATCATCAGGGTTGCCGTTTTGTGCGACCAGCACTCGGTGCGATTGGGGCACTTGGCACTTTCGCAAACAGTGACCAGATTCAAATCTTCGATGACGTTACTTGTAAAGGACATGCCCGGTGCCGGGAGCGGTCTTTTCAACCATTTCGGTAGCCGCTGCCTGGGGGCTGGTTGAGTATCTGACAAAATATTAAGAGTGGACATAAACTTTTTTCTTTATTTTATGCAGTAAGGGGTGTCGTGTAAAAAAATGTGTCTGGTCATATCCAAATTGTAATGCCAGCTGCCTGGTGATGCTCTCGCGAACCGAGCTCATACTGGCTTCACGCGTGAGCGTTGCTGACAGCGAAGTCAGACGGTGATCGTACGGATTGGAATCAATTAATCGCATTAATTTCATGTCTGGTGAAACATTAATATACAAACCATAGTAAGAAATCCACGATTTAATCGCAGCCCCCACGAAGGCAAACTGTCCACAACGGCCGAAAATACCTGCCGCACCGGGTTGAGTTTTTGCTTCCACCCCTTGTTCCGCAGCCATGTTGATCATCGACTGTTCCAGCCTGGCTTGATAGTCGTGAATTCCCAAGCCCATTTGTTTGAGTGGAAAGATAGGGTAAACGGCCAATTGTCCCGGTAGATGAAAGAGTGCGCCACCACCCCGGTTAATCCAGCGAACTTCAATCTGGCCCGCTTTAAACTCCTGATTGGAACCTGTTAACTGGCTGTGACTTCCCTCCCGACCTACGGTAATCAGGGGAGGATGCTCACACACAAACAGCACACCCTGCTCGGTCTGCTGCTGCCGTATTTCCTGTAAGGCCGATTCCTGTAAAACCTGCAAAGCGTCAAAATCAACGCAGCCCAGCATATAGACCTTCATCGCCCGGTTTGGATGTTTCGAACGGTGCATGCTTTGAGAATGTGTGTTCATGGCGATTCGGGTAACAGGAACGAGTTTACTCCCCTCAAGGACCTTGTATTAGACCCCAGCACTATTTTCAGGCTTTCTATTCGGGAGTCAATCAGCCGCAGTTCGTTTTTATGATAGCGAAGTTGGTAATACTGAACGGGTACAAAAGTCACCTTTTGCTGGATCACCGCAGCAGATTGGCTTTGCATTTGATTTTACGAAGCTGGTTGGCAAAACCAACTGCGTAATGCCTGATAAGATTTAAACTTACGGATTATTTATCCATTCTGACGAACCGGCAGGTTAGGAATCGTCACAACCGGAATATTTTATAATTCCGGTTTATTTTAAAAAATCAGCATATCTCATTCAATTCCGGAAATCCTCACAGCCGATATAGAGAGATGGATAGAAATCATTAACCCGTTTTGTAATTTATCTGAACTTACCCGCTCACAAGCCTCGTCATGTCAAATCAAATCAAGATTCAATTCCTGTCCAGCAGAAAATGCCAATCGGTAAGGAGAAACAAAATGCGACGCGGAAAAAAGATGCTCGCGATATTTTCAACTATGGTAATGAGTGCGAGTATCGCAACCGCCGATGATCGCATGTTCGAATCGAAGTCTCCCTTCGACAAGGTTCCCCCTTCAAAAGCGGCAAACCAGTACTTCTCGAATCAGGATGATGAAGCGATGTCATCTGAAGTTGGCAGGACTGGCAGCGTCACGATTTCACAGCCGAAACAGAATTCCGCTGTCAGAAATCAAACGCCTCAATACAAACCATCCGATAAAGCCAAACTCTCACAGGTGCCCAATTACTACAAAGAGTTGTTTGGCCAGGAGCGTCCTTATCGCCGGCTGGAAGAAAAGACGCAGGCACCTGTCGGCAAACAGTCATCGCTCCAGCAGATTGGACACGCTGCCCCCGCCGACACTCAGAATAAATACCGCTTCGAAGAATTTAATGCTGAGCCGTCTGGTAAGAAAAATATCGTGCATGCAGAATTTCAGCAGGGCGATCATCAAGGTGCCAGCGGGAAAATTCAGCAGATCAGTGCTGCAGATGGTAATCAGCAATTCCGCTTGCCGACTGAACTCGGTCAGGAAGCTCCAAAAACAAATCAGTTAACGATTCCTCAAATTCCTGAGCGTAAGAGTGTCGAAAACAAACACCATTTAACATTCGGGAATACTCAACCGGATGTGAAAACGACTCAGCCTTCGGGAATTACGATTACCTCATCGCCACAAAGTCGGCGCGTCGTCGAAACTCCCCAGCTGCCCGTTGGTGCCTCTTCGGAAGTTGTTGCTTCAAAAGTCACGCACAAGTGGATTAAGAAAAGTGAAATCAATGTAGGCCAGGAATGTGAATTTGAACTGGAAATCAAAAACGAAGGCAAGCAAATCGCCAAAGATGTTCTAGTGGAAGCCTTCTTTCCCATTACGGTTCGCTTGACGAAATCCGTTCCTACTCCGAGTTCCAGCCGCGATCATCTGGAATGGAAATTTGATTCACTGCAGGCAGGCGAAACAAAAACGATTCAGGTATCCATGATCCCAAGTCAGCGTGGTGCGATATCTGCTACTGCCAGCGTGCGGTGTACGAATACTTTAACCGAATCATTTATGGTGGCTGAACCACTGCTGCAAGTTGCCGTGCAAGGTCCGACGAACGTGATGATTGGCGAGCCTGCTTCTCAGTCTGTCACCATCTCCAATCCGGGAACGGGAACACTGCATAATGTTGTTCTTGAAGCAGAAATCCCCAAGGGTCTGGAGCATGTCACTGCAGAATATCTGCAAATGCAGGTAGGTTCTCTAAATCCAGGTGAGTCTCGTACGATTCGGCTGGCTCTGGCTGCTGTCATGGGTGGCGAACAGATTGTTAAAGTGATGGCGAAAGCCGAAGGTGGTCTGGTTCAGGCGAGTCAGGCCCGCGTGAATGTTATTGCTCCTAAAATGCAGGTTGCGATTGACGGGCCCGGACTTCGTTACAAAGGGCGAAGTGCTCAGTATGCAGTCACAACCATCAATGACGGTGCGGCTGCGACAAACAACGTGAGAATTTTACACAAGGTTCCCGATGGATTCGAGTTTGTGAAAGCCGATCACGGCGGACAGTTCAATCCAGAAGACTCAACAATCAGTTGGTTCCTGGGTCGGATGGAGCCAGGTCAGTCTGCAAACGTGAATGTGGAATTGAAAACCAAGACGATTGGAAACTATGTCCATCATGTCCGGGCGATGTCTGAGCATAATGTCAAAACGGATGCTCAGCTGCAAACTCGAATTGAAGGCACAGCTCAGCTTGTCCTGGAAATCTCAGATTTGGATGATCCTGTCGAAATTGGGACTGAAACTGGCTACAAAGTGGTTGTCAAAAATGATGGTAGCAAGTCTGCCTCGAACGTTTCGATTTCCTGCGAACTTCCACCGGGAGTCGAATTGATCTCTGCCACCGGTCCGACTCAGCACATTGCCGAGAATGGTGTGGTTGTCTTCAAATCTCTGGGAGATCTGGCACCGGGAGATTCGGTCAACTATCAGGTCATCGTCCGGGGTACAGTCGAAGGGAACCATCGCTTCAGAGCACGGCTTGCCAGCGACTCCATCCGCGATCCACTGCTGTTTGAAGAATTGACTCGATTCTATCGAGACTAACAAGAATCAGTAAGCAAGATTTAAAAACGAAACCAGGTCAGAATCATTCTGACCTGGTTTTTTTCTTTGAAGCAGAACCCTTTTGAGGTACGCATCTTATTTCAGAAGGAGACACCAAGCTTTTTTCCGGTTATTGATTCTGCTGCCAGATAAATAACTGATGGTGAGGTTTTCCTTTGTTGCCGTTGGATACTTTCAGTACCAGGGAATTGAGGGTCTGATGCTGATGTAAAGCCTGCTGGAATTCACTCAGATTATGCACGGGAGTGCCGGCAACTTCTTCGATCACATCATATAAGTGAACCACTCCGTAGAGCGAGCTTTGTTGATCGACATTCATCACCAGCAAGCCTGACTGAGATTTCTCGAATCCCAACTGAATCGCCAGTTCTTCATTCATGGTGTATAATTGCAATCCGGCGAGGGCATCTGGAGCTTTTTGATCTTTTACGCGCTGAAAGCTCATTGGTTCCACTGAAGTCCCCGGTCGTCGTGAAGACTGTTGAGACTCTTTTTGTTTCCGTTCCAGTTCGTCAAGAATTTTACGGTCAGCCAGTTCCACCATGACGTTTACCTTGCGACCATTTCGCAGCATGACCACGCTGACTCTCTGGTCGATCGGAGTCAGACTGACCAGATTGATCAAATGATTCTGATCGAGAACATCAATGCCGCCGAAGCTCAGAATAATGTCGTCATATTTCAAATTCGCACGGGAAGCGGGAGTATTCGAGATGACCTTAACAACGCGGGCTCCGCGAACGCGATCCATGGTTAAACGAGTTGCGGTCGCGATACTGAATTCGGGATCGAGTTGTACGCCGAGATAAGCCCGATAGACCTGACCATATTTGACAAGCTGATTAAAGACGTGTCGAACCAGTTTACTGGGAATACTGAAGCCGATGCCATCATTTCCGCCGCTGTTGGAGGCAATCGCCGTGTTGATCCCGATGATTTTTCCTTCGAGATCAATTAACGGTCCACCACTGTTTCCCGGGTTAATAGCGGCATCTGTCTGTAAAAAGTTCTGGTTGAGCACCTCGGATCCGCTGCCTAATTGAAGCGAACGACGGCCTTTGGCGCTGATGATTCCCAATGTGACGGATTCACTCAATCCGAATGGACTTCCCATCGCCAGAACCATGTGTCCGATATCCAGCTTGTCGCTGTCTCCCCATTCGGCAGGGGTTACATCAGTGATATTGATTTTTAAAATCGCTAAATCGGTGTCTTTATCTTCCCACTTGCGTTCCGGATGAATTTCGCGGCCGTCGTGCAATCGAATGGAAATCGAGTTGCCATTGGAATCACGAACCACATGCCGGTTCGTGACGATAAACAAGCCGGGAGTCCCTTCGCCTCGCACAATGACGCCTGACCCCGTTTCCTCTACCGCGCCACGTGGTGTTTGTCTCTCACATTGAATGTGTACCACGCTGGGGGTTGCCAGTTTTGCGATTTTGGCCAGGTGTTTACTGCCTTCGTGCAGCGATGTCAGTGGAAGGATGGCTGTGTTCTGTTGCCCGGGATTTCCCGATGAAGGAACTTTTGCTTCCAGTTGTTTTGACGCCAGGGGGGACTCAAAACAGGTATTCCATAGTGAAGCAGAGGCAATTAGTGCAAGCACTAATCCAAGCGAATATCGATTTTTCATATTGCAAATCTCTCAGCGTGACTCAGGACCGTTTTTGCATTCCAGCTATTTCTAGCTACGGCAAAATAAGGCACTCCTTCGCCAACTGCCGGACGATTTGATTACTGGAAATTGACTGATCGAAAGTGGATCAGGCGATTATCAGTAATACAAAGGGCCCCTGGACTGATTGCAACAAGACTCTCCAGAAATTAAATCAGGTATGAGGGAAAATGGTTTGCGGAGAGATGAATAAGCTCAATCAAGTCGGACGGACCCTCTGTCGCTTATTATCGGGAAGGAAGTTTATTTTTCGAGATCTAAATCGTGAATTCTGACTTCATGATCGTTAAGCCGGTCTTCAAATTCGTAGGCGTTCTCCCAATCGCTATGAACGGTCTGACTGGACAAGCCCATTGATTCGCGCTGTTGCGCACAATCGACGCAAAACATCGTATAGGGAACCGCATTGAGCCGTGCAATCGGTATACTTTTATTGCAGTTTTCGCAATGACCGTAACGCCCCTCCTGAATCAATGAGATCGCACGGCGAATCTGCATTAACTCATTGTATTCCATTTCTGCTAAATGAGACTCCAGTCCCTGGCGCGTCTCGCGAATTGCTGCATCGCCGCTGTCTTCTACAGATTCCTGGCTGGCAGAAGAGCCCTCTGAACTACCGATCACCAGCTTCTTGAGCTCATCTCGTCTATTCAAAAGCTGCTTGTGCAACCTGATTATTGCATCTTTTCGTACCACTATCTCTTCCCCTCATAAAGATCAATTGCAGCAAGCAAATTCAAAAGTTGATTTCCCACAAAGCATAGCTTTTAAATTGGCTCAAGAAAGGAGAAACATTCCTGG
>NZ_CALFPF010000351.1 GCF_937919775.1 uncultured Gimesia sp. | reverse complement strand
ATCAGTGGCGCGATCGGCGACGCGGCCGAAAGCATCTCCGCCGGAAAATCGATTGCACAACCGTTTGCCACCTGCGGACAGTTTCCGGAAGAGGTGGTCGAAATGATTGCCGTCGGTGAAGAAGCAAATAATCTGGAACAGGTTTTAATTGATATTGCAGACAATATGGAACGACAGACGAACCGCAAACTGGATATGTTCGTGCGGATGCTGGAGCCGTTAATGCTGCTGATGATGGCCGCTGTGGTGGTTTTTGTGATGTTGGCTTTACTTTTACCGGTTTTCCAAAGCTCCGGTTTACTATAATATGAAATGAAAAGAGTTGGTTTTATCTCAGGCAGGTAGAACCCAGAATCTTCCCTTCTGGAAAATATAGAGTGAAAAGGATTGAGACATGTATCGAATCAAAGAACAATCAAAACAAAAGCGTCGTGGTTTTACCCTGTTGGAAATGCTGATCGTTTTGGGCATTATCCTCGTGATTGCCGCGATGGTTGTTCCCAATCTTCTGGGAAGCCAGAAAAAGGCGAACATCAAAGCCACACGCGCCAGCATTCACAATCTGGAACAGGCATTCAAACTGTATGCTGCCGAAAATAACGGCGAATATCCGCAGGGCGGCCAGGAACAGATTCAGGTGCTGCTGGAACCGGCCAGTAATGACGGTAAAGTGGCAGACCCGTTTATTGAATCGATGCCCCTCGACGCGTGGGGCCAGGTGTTTCAGTATGAGTATCCGAACAACAAATCCAAATCGACCAAGCCCGCGATCTGGTCTTCCGGCCCGAATCAGCAGGATGAAAATGGCTCCGGCGATGATGTGAATAACTGGAATCTGACAGAATAATCTGACTTTGCAAAAGGCCTGCAGCAGATGAATTCAGGGGACGTCACACGTGACGAACAGACAGAAAAAGAACGGGAACTTTCAACATCCTCGAACGGCTTTTACGCTGTTCGAGATGGTGCTCGTTCTTTCTCTGCTGCTGGTGCTCGTCTCCGTTGTCTGGCCCGCCGTACTCAGGATCAGTGCCAGTAACCGTTTACGCCAGGACATGCAGGATCTCAATTCGGCCTTTGCTGCCGCCCGCATTCGAGCCATTGAACATGGCGTGAATTATCAGATTTACTTGGAACCGGGAGGCAGTCACTATCTGGTTGTCCCCGTCGATCGAGGTTTGCTGGGACTCGAAACAGAATCTACCGATTCTCAGCAGACATCTGTCGGAGAACCGGTCATCTCTTTGAAACTATCCGATGAGTTTCAATTCAGTAAAAACAGTACGGCTACGGTCAGCGAGCCGGCGGTCCCCTATGAGTGGCTGGCGAAACTCCCGAATGCCAAAGAGTGGAATTGGATGGAAGGTGCTTTCCCGATCACCTTTTATCCTGACGGAACTGCGGCTGTTGATTTGAACCATGAGATTGTAAAAAAAGACAGGCAGGTTGCCGGCATCAAGCTGCGGGCACTGACGGGAAGTACGACGATTTCTTACAACCAGGAGAAATCGCAATGAGAGTCGACCGGCTGAGTGTTCGCAAAGCAGTTCTGAACCGTTCCGGACTCACGTTACTGGAAGTTTTGATTTCCTTGTCTATTTTTCTGGGTGCCCTGGCAGCAATCGGCCAACTGATTGGCATTGGTTCGCGGGCCGCATTACAGGCACAACTGCGAACGCAGGCAATCATGAAATGCCAGTCAAAACTGGCCGAGGTCCTGGCAGGCGTGCAACCTATGGAATCGGTCACGCAGGCGGCATTTGAAGAGGATGACGACAACTGGAAATGGAGCCTGAATGTCGAACCCGGCGCTTATGAAAACCTCTTAATGTTAACGGTTTCTGTGACCTATTCCGGCGCTTCGGAAATGGTCACCACCAGTTATCAGTTGATGCGACAGGTTCGGGATCCCGCGATGCTTCTCGATGCCGCCAATACGGTGCAATCCACGAGTGAAACCGATACGGAGGCACTGTGATGAAAAGAAATAATGCCAGTCATCAACGGCGTTCCTCTGGTTTCACGTTATTTGAAGTCATTCTGGCGATGGGACTGACCACCCTGCTGCTGGCCGCCATCTATTCGGCCCTCGATTTGTACTGGAAATATACGACCATTGGTCATCAGCAGGTGGAACGCGCTCAGATTGCCCGGGCTGTGTTTCAGAAAATTACACACGATTTACACTGTGTTACTTTCGCACAGAAAACGACTGAGGAAGAATCGACAGACTCTTCTGAAGAAGAAACGGAAGTCGTGGAAATCCAGGTAACCAATCCGGATGACGCGTATACGGCCGGGAATATCGGTGTTTTTGGAGACGCCCAGTCTCTCGTGCTGCATACCAGCCGCCCTGCCAGGCAGCCCATGCTCGTTTCGCAAACGGCCAGCGTGAACAGTTCTCAAAGCGATCTATTATCCATTTCCTATTTCCTGGCCGCCGCCGGTTCGTCAGGATTACAGGGAGTCGTTGGCGATCGTTTTCGCAATACTTCCGGCCTGGGTGATACGATACAGGGGCTGGCTCGTCTCGAAGGAGACCGGTTAGCGATGAGTAAGGCAGATGAATCAGCCGATCTCGAACAGTTGGCACAGCAGTCACAACTGTTGGCGCGGGAAATCAGCAGTCTGCAGTTTCAATATTTTGATGGAACGGACTGGCTGGATGTGTGGGACAGTGTGGAATACGGAACCGTCCCTCAGGCGGTTAAAGTCACCATCGGTTTTCGCAGTGACGATAATCAGGCGGTGCAAAAATTCATAAATGAAAAAATCAATGGTTACGAAAATACCTACAGCATGGTGATTGCACTTCCGCTGGCATTACCGGCGGTGTTACAGACAACAACACAGGATACCAGTTCGCTTTAAGCATGGTTGACATGAGTCCGGAAAAATGAAAAAACACGGTTCACATCCTGATGGCAGATACCGTTTTCCCGCTCGGAAAATCGGGTTGAGAGTGCGCGCGGGGAGCACGCTGCTGGTCGTGCTGGTCGTGGTAGTCATGCTCAGTCTGGGAGCGTATACGTTTTCGGAACTGATGATTGTTGAAATGGAAGCAACGAATGTTTATGGGCGTTCGATTCAGTCACGCGAACTGGCGTTATCAGGAATCGAACTGGCGGCCGCTTTTGTGGGAGACCGTTCGGAGATTGATGGCTGGAATTCCTATCATAATCCGGAACAGTTTCAAAATATCAATCTGTTACCCGGAGACATCACGCGCACCAGCGGTTACTTCAGCGTGATCGCGCCCGTGGTCACGGATGCGCAGTCAAAAACAGTCCGCTTCGGTTTAATGAATGAATCGGGGAAACTGAACCTGAATATTCTGGCAACGGAAGAAGAGGTAGAAGAAGGAGACGCCGTTGCGCGTTTGATGAATATTCCGAACATGACCGAAGACATCGCGGCTGCCATTCTCGACTGGATCGACGACGATGACGACGCACGCACTTACGGAGCAGAGATTGACTATTATATCACATTAGAGTCCCCTTACTCTGCCAAAAATGGTCCGCTGGAATCCCTGGATGAATTGTTGCTGGTACGTGACATCACACCGGAATTATTATACGGCGAAGATACGAATCGAAATGGGATTCTCGATCCGAATGAAAATGACGGCGATGCCACCCTGCCCAATGACAACTCGGATGGAATTCTGAACCCTGGCTGGTTTGACTTCTTCACAGTCCACAGCCGCGAGATCAATATTCGTCCGGATGGCTCAGAGAAAATAAATGTGAACCAGACCATGCTGACAGAATTGTATGATGCGCTGGAAACAGAACTGGGACCGGACGAAGCAAAATTCATCGTGGCGTATCGATTAAACGGTCCTGTTGCGACCGCCGATGATCTGGATTCCGGCCCCACACTGACCACCGTGGGGGGGAGTATGAGCGAAAAACAGGCACTCAACGAACTGGCCAACGGCCTCGCCAAAGCGATCTTTTCGGAAGAAGGTGTTTCGGTGACGCGCGGTGGCCTCGACCTGTCGCCGGGAGGCGCCTTCACGATCAACTCCCTCTTTGATCTGATCGGTTCAGAAGTCGAAACAGAAATTGAAGGGCAGAAGACCACACTTACCAGTCCCTGGTCGGCCGATGCGGCTGCGATGACCAGCGATTTACCGATCCTGCACGATATTCTCACCACCACCAAAAACCAGTATATTGAAGGACGGATTCACATCGATCAGGCGCGGCTGGAAACGCTGCTGGGAATCCCGGAAATGGACGAAGATTTAGCCCATGCGATCGTAAATTCCCAATCGACCGGCACAAACGGAGCGGCCTCCACCGAAATCAGTCAGGCTCATCAGACAACGGGATGGCTTGTTATTGAAGGGCTTACAACAATAGAACAAATGAGAAAAATGGCTCCTTACATCTGTAGTGGCGGGGATGTCTTTCGTGTCCAGTCTCTTGGTTATTTCGGACAGGGAGGCCCGGTGACCCGGGTCGAAGCGATTATTGATGGAACATTCATCCCGCCTCGAATTACTTATATCCGCGATATGAGTAATCTGGGGCCCGGTTATGCTCTACCGACTCTGCAGGGGACAAATCAGGAAGAATGACGCTCTGAGTGAAACCATTGTTAGAACGAACTTGAAACTGAATTATTGAAAAGCATGTTATGGCAGACTATCTGGCAATCAATTGGGAAAAAACAGGACTTTCCGGCGTCGAAGCGCACGTCAGTGGCACTGCGGTTTCTGTAAAGCGTTCTTTTCATATTGACTGGCCGGAGCAATTGAGTCCGGCGAAGGACCCCGTTTCCGCCGGAAGCTGGTTAAAAAATGAATTCGCGCGATTAAAAATTTCCAGTAAGAATGTGCTGATTTCTTTTTCCCGGCATGAATCCACCATTCGTCTGCTGGAAATACCGGATGTCCCGCTGGAGGAAGTTCCGGAAATTGTTTACTTTCAGGCGGCAACCAAATCGTCGATTCCCCTGGGCCAGTTGTTACTCGATTTTCTGTTACTGCCGGCGCGGGAAGGTAAGCCAACCCGCGAAGTGCTGGTCGCCAGTATTGTCAAAGACCTGCATGGTCGGGCGGTGAAAACATTTCAGTCGATGGGCATGGAAGTCGTTTCGACAGGCATCAGCTCCATCTCCTCAGCCGAATGGATCGCGCATGTAACCAGCGGAAACATGGATGCCCCGATATTGATCGTGAACCAGGTGGACCACTATCTGGAAATGTCGTTGATCTGCAATCGACAAATTCTGTTTACCAACTCAGCCTCAATGACTTCAGCAGATCGCAGCGCCACAGAACAGGCGATGATCACAGAAATCAACCGTTTTCTGCTGGCCCGCAGTTCACAGCTTGCCGGCCAAAATGTGGAACGAGTGATACTGGTGGGAGAACAGCAGTCACAACAGGAGATCGCGGCAAAATTAGGCGAGCGATTTCAGTGCGTGGTCGAAGTGCTTGATCCATTAACGGATCTGAAGGCTGCAGCCGGAGATTTCACTGCTTTGGAATATCCTGGCGTATTGGCCGGTCCGATGGGCATGCTGTACGCTCTGGCGCAGAAGAAGCTGGAAGCAGTCGACTTTCTGAATCCCCATAAAGCGGAAGCAAAGCCGGACCGTCGCAAACTGCAGATCGGGCTGGGAGTGGCCGGCGTCATCCTGATTCTGCTGGCAGCATTATGGATGACACAGAATAGTGTTACGGATTTGGACGATCAAATTGCCGACCGACAGAAAATACAGCAGGATCTGGATGAACTACTCAAACGCGGTCAGCCCACTCTGGAATCGGTTGCACTGATTCAGGAATGGGAAAATTCAAATTCCAAAACATTAAAAGTGATGCAGGAACTGGAAAACTCGCTCCCGGGCACCGATCGGATTTTTCTCAGCGAGATGGCGGTCACACGTTCCGCCGGTCAATCCCTCAGCCGCCTGAGAGCAATCGGGCATGCCAAAGATGATCTGGAAGTCAGAGACCTGAATCAGCAGTTGTCTCACAAAAATTATCGGGTTCATCCCAGAAGAAGCAACAGCAGCACTGTTGATGCCGCGTATCCTGTGCCCTTTGAAATTGACGCGGAACGACTGCCTCCCCAGGTGGAGCCGCAGCCAAAAGCCGTACCTGCGAAGGCAAATTAAATTGATGATGTTGAGTTGGTAGATCGTTAAATTATTTAAGACGCGTCTCATTGAGTTGAATGTTTGAATGATGCAAAAGCGAGAAAAAATACTGGCAGCGGTTTTTGGAACCGTGATCGTCTTCTGGTTAGGCATGCCTGTGATCTACAGCACCTTTATTGAACCGGTTGAATCGCGAAAAAGTCAGCTGAAAGTATTGAATCAACAAATTGATCAGAAGGAACAGAAAGAACTGGAACTTCTACGGTCAGCCAGACAGTTGGGAGACTGGGTGACGCACAGTCTGCCTCCGGACGAACATGATGCACAGCGGCTCTATCTGGAATGGTTGAATGATCTGGCAGAACTGTCCGGGATGTCCAATTTGAAATTGACTCCCGGCCGTCGTATCCGCGAAGGCAAGACATATATCGCAGTCCAGGTTTCACTGGAAGGGACTGCCACTTATGAGCAGTTATGCCATTTTCTCCTGCATTTTTATCAAACAGACTTGCTGCAGAATATCATCGAACTGGATCTGGATAGCACGGGGACCGGCAAAGCGGACCGTCTCCAAATGAAAATGACGGCCGAAGGTCTGGCTTTGACAAAAGCGAAACCGCGTGAGCAGCTGTTTCCCCGGGCGAAGCTGGCATCGACTTTGAATTTTGATAATACAAAAATGAAAGTCCAGGGTACGATCGATTTTCCCCACCAGGCTCCTTTCCGAATTCGCGTTGAGCAGGAATTTCTCACGGTCAGCGAAATCGACGGCGATACCTGGACTGTCGCCCGAGGCGCGAATCTGACCGTGCCCGCCCGCTATGAAGCCGGTACGCCTTTTGAACTGGCGCCTCTGAATCAATTCTCCGAAGGCAGCACAAAATTACAACAGCCGCTGACGCTGGACGCACCGTTGATCAAAGTCCTCAGTGCAAAGTATTTTCCCCAGGGACAAAGTTTTTTAATCAAGATCGACAATGAAATTTTGAACGTGACCAGTCAGGCCGTCAATGAATGGACGGTGCAACGGGGAGTTCTGGAGACGAAAGCGGCCGCTCATCAAAAAGGGGCGGCTGTTGAACAGGCCCCCCAGTACCTGCAGGCGCTCTTCGATTACGGTCTGGTCGTTCCGGTGAGTCCGTTTGCGAAACCTGTTCCCGACCAAGTCTACAAACTGGAAATGAAAGACATTTCCAAACAGACGATTGTCAGAGGAAATACGCTCGACTTCACGGTCCCTCTTGCAGGCATCAATCCGTCAGCCGATGCACCTGTGTTGACAATCAAAACAGAATTGCCAGGACTGGTTGCAGAAGCGGGCAAGCTGAAGTGGTCGCCGGCGTCAGAACAAAAAGCAGGTAGCTATCCGGTCACTGTGACCGCCGCACAGGGGGAACAGCGCGTCGAAAAAACATTCCAGCTCGAACTGCTTGAAAAAAATACGCCACCCAAAATCGAGGTGGCCACTGCGGTCACCGCGTATCAGACTCGGCCGCTTTCCCTGTACGTCAAAGCCACCGATGCAGACCTGCCGCCACAAAAACTCAAATTCGAATTAGGCGCAGGTGCCCCCGCCGGGGTCACGATTCATGCCGACACAGGCGAACTTAACTGGACTCCTGCCGTTACGACCGAGTTGAAAGACTATCCGATTACCGTCAATGTTTCTGATTCGGGCACTCCCCCTGTTTCTACATCGCAACAAATTAACGTCAAAGTGGCGCTGGATGATGCGTTTTTCACGTTTCTGACAGGCAGCATCGAGATCGATGGCAAAAAAGTAGCCTGGTTACGCAACCGGGCCACCAATCAGAAACGGGAAGTCCGAGTTGGCGATATGATTGATGTCTCGGAAATCCGTGCCGTGGTCAAAACCATTACTGACAAACATCTAATTCTGGAAATTGACGGCAAACCCTGGATGCTCTCATTGGGAGAAAATTTCAGAACAATGCGAAACCTCTCCACACCTGCCGTGTTAAATTAGTGTCTCTCGTTCTCTTTACGAAGGCGAACTCCTCTCTCCCTCCTTTTCTTCCCATTTCTGCAATAGCTCTCAAAGTGCCTGTTTTTCCCAGCAACTCAATTCTGTGAGCGTTTGATCGTCCTTTCTGACAGGCACAGGCGGAATAGCATGCGCGTATGTTATTGTTATTTAAGAAGTTACGTAATGATCGTATCTCAAAAAAACTCTGCTTTTTCTTGCCAAATGTAAGACCTTTGTTCAATAAGAATGTCAAACTTTGCCGATATTAACGATTGTAGGGATTCTGTCGGAGATGATCTCGTTCGAGATGCGTCCACACTCCTTGGCTTTAATTCCTGAAATCGACTCCTGATATCAATGGGGTGAAACGTTGTTGTCTTTCAAACGAATAACCAGAAGCTTATCCAGACAATTGCGTTGTCTGTTAGCGGTGCTCGTACTCTGCGGGCCCTCAATTTCTGTTTACGCCGATAGCAAACCCAGCATCTGGAGTCGCTTAAGAAAGTCATCCAGCACAGAGCCAAAAAAATCCGGTTCCGCCGCGGTGAACCATGACCAGTTTGCTTCACAGGTCGAACAAAGCAGAAAATCAGTCAAAGAACCAGCAGATATTTCGCTGAACCATGTCCAGGCAACCTGGGGAAAAGTTTTAACTCAGGTCGCCGAGCAGAGTGAACTGACGTTGGTGATGGATGTCGTTCCTCAAGGATTCTATTCGCGCATCGACAAAAGGCCGCATTCATTAAGCGAAACATTTCAGATTTTAAATCGTGAACTCGAACCGAAGGGTTTTCGATTACTGCAAAAAGACACATTCCTGATCGTGCTCGACCTTCGTCAGGCCAAGCCGCACTATGTGCGTGCCACCATCCAGACGAGCGGTAAAGAGCATGAACTTACCCCGGACAACCGTCAGTCCGTGCAACAGGTTGATTACCAGGAACAGGCTGTGAATGCGGAATCGTCCGTCAAGCAGGCCAATGTTCCAGCCACACTTGAAACCAGCGCGCGTCTGCTTCCACAAAAATCCGCGCAACCGCAAAAAACAGATTTTACAATTCACCCTCGCACTCTGAACAGCACAGAGATCCTCAGACAATTGTATCACGCCTTCGAATCGCGTGCGGAATTGCAGGGGGAAGGTCCCGGGGGATTTCCGGGAGTCATTGTTTATGCAACAGAAAATCAGAGCCTGCTTGATGAAAAGTCCGCTGAGACCCTCAAAATGGTGGAAGCAAAGGTCGATTTTCGTGTGGGAATCGACAAACAGAATAATGAGTTGATTTTCGAAGCGGCAGTTCCCAAAGCCAGAGCGTTAAAAGCAATGGTGATGAAGCTGGATCAGTCTGCCAAAGGTTATGCCGAATCGGTTCAACTGGTTTCGGGATCCTCACAGATCGGCCGGGTCGCGCAGTCACTTCATCAACAATTGAATTCAGATACAGCACAGCCCCGCACCCCTCAGAGCTCGCCAGTCAAAACCTTTTCAGATAATTCACTTTCGCCTCGCACTCAGCAGATCAATCAATTGCGGCAGCGAGTTGATCAAATCGCCTTTGATGAACCACAGCCTGAAAAGGAAAATCAGAATCCTCTGCAGCCACAGCCGGCAGAGAAACCGGCTGAAATGAAAAAACAGCCATCGCTGCCGGAATTGCTGCAGGACCTGAGTGGCAATGTGAATATCG
>NZ_CALFPF010000350.1 GCF_937919775.1 uncultured Gimesia sp. | reverse complement strand
CTCGCAAGCCTCCCGGCGATTTTCCCCTGCACTGGCAATCGGGTGAATATATTGCAACCGGGCAATTTCTCTATACGGAAAATCTCAACTATCCCTATCCTCCCTTCTGGGGATTCGTGCATTCCGTACTGGCCGGTATTCCGATGGAGACGGCTTATCTGCTGGTCTATCCTCTGTTTTTCCTGGCCTTGTATTTTCTCGTCTGGGCATTGAATCGCTTGAGTGAGATCCATTTTCCGCTGGGAAAAAATGAACTGTTCTGGACAGTGACTGTTGCCATTCTGCTTTCCAGTCGATACCTCGTGCGCGACATGTTGGAATGTGGGGTCAATCTGGCCCTGGTGGCGCTTTCGTGGTTAGCCATTTATTTCTGGCGTGAGAAAAAAGAACTGCAAGGCAGTATTCTGCTGGGATTCGCGATGGCATTGAAATGTACGCCGTCACTGTTCTGGGTTTACTTTATCCTCAAGCGGGAATGGAAAATGGCGCTGCTGACATTTCTGGCCGCCACATGTTTTACACTTTTGCCGATACTGAAACTGGGATATTCCGAGTCCGTTCACACGTTTGGGTACTGGACTAAAAATGTCATGCGCGGCTTTCAGGAAAAAGATCCCTCGCGGAACATTTCCGGTCCCGTCCCTCTGGCGAATATGTCACTGCGCCCCGGACTGGCCCGCTATCTGATGCATTTTCCGCGGGATCACGAAGTCCGCATGGACACACCACTCTATGTGGATTTTCTTGACCTGCCACCTTTCACAGCCGGCCGGATCATTTCAGTGAGTATGCTCCTGTTTCTCGGATTCGTTGCCTGGCGGTTTCGCAGACATTATCCCGATCGAACCGATGAGCGGATACTCTGGGAGTGCGCGATTATTTCGGTCCTGATTTTACTTTACTCGCCGATCACCTGGGGTCAGCATTGTGTGGGTATTTTTCCGGGAGTTTATCTACTGATTCGTGCTTCGATGAGTCAGCAGCGTTTTACCAGAGCATTGAAAATCGGCATTGCCGTGTTTGCAATTATGGTGCTGGTTCTCAATCGAACATTTATCGGGAAGTTTTACAGCGAGATCCTGAGCACTTATCATACTTCCACATTTCTGTTTCTCGGCCTCCTCTGTTTTCTGCTCAGTCGACACCACCAGGTAACAAAAGCGAAGACAGCAGCAGCTTTGGGCGTTAAAAAGGTGCAGCCAGCAGAACCACAATGAGCGGCACGGCGTCCGCTGCCGTTGATTCCCAACGCGGTCCGTATCGCGAGTCGAATCACAAGTGGGACAGCCGAGAGAAAAGGGAGTCAACTCTTCTCGCCTCTCAACAATTTTTCAGACAGTCGCTGCCCCTTTTTCGGCTCTGGACAGACTGTGACGCAATCTATGTATTTGCAACCGCAACAGGGCTCTGTAACCACGTGCGTCATTTCAAAGGTGCTTTCTTCTCTGTGATGGGGGGTAACTTAGCCGCCATCTCTGCATTGAGTTGTATAAATTCTTGCCACTGGTCTGGGACATTGTCCTCGTAAAAGATGGCTCCGACAGGGCATTCAACACGGCAGGCGTCGCAGTCAATACACGCATCCGGATCAATGTAAAGCATCTGGTCGCCTTCGCGGAAGCAGTCGCAGGGGCAAGCGAGTACGCAGTCTGTGTATTTGCAGCCGATGCATGGGGCGGTTACGACGTAGGCCATTCCGGGTCCTTTCTAAACAAAATTCGAACTTACACGAGCAAACAGGAGTCGCTTCTCCAGGGGTACATCCGATTTGCAGATAAGATTGGCCACAGAATCTTAAAAAAAATCGAAAAATCCCCAAATGATCGCCTAAAATCAACTTTGACGATGGTCCAGAATCGTTTAGGAGAGTGTCGAACTTGAATTCACAAGAGCTATTGCAGATGTACCAGGCTGGCCAGAGCGAAGCGGCGACAGCCATTTTTGACCGCTATGTCGCGAGGCTCATCGCCCTGGCACGCAGCCGCATCGGGTCGAAACTCCGTCGTCGAGTCGATGCCGAGGACATCGTTCAATCGGCATATCGCAGTTTTTTTGTGCACGCCAAAGGGGATGAATACCAGCTGAACGAGGCCGGTGACCTGTGGCGGCTACTGGCAAGCATCACGCTGCACAAGCTCTATGGGCAAATTGAAAAACATACGGCGGCAAAGAGAAGTATCCACCATGAAGACCACACAGACATGGCCACCGCTGCTGTAACAGCCCCGGAACCTTCGGCAGAGGAAGTCGTCGCGATCGTCGAAGAATTACACCTGGTGATCCAGGAGCTTCCACTGGAAGAGCGAATTGTCCTGACGGCAAGTCTCCAGGGGCAAGGCAACATAGAGATCAGCAGATCCGTCAAAAAATCGGAGAGAACAGTCCGCAGATTATTGGCGAGTGCCAGGCGGAAGATTGAGCAACGATTGTTGCATCGTGACTCGAACGATGTTAAATCCCGAACGTCAGTGGTTGAACATGACGCTCCACTGCTCTATTCGGATTATGTTTTGGAGCAACTGTTGGGCTCAGGTGGCATGGGAAAGGTCTTTCGCGCCCGAGTGAAAGGCACGAAACAGCAGGTAGCCATTAAGTCGCTCCACAAAGCACGTCAGTCCGATCGGCGCGCGGTGGCCCAGTTCGTCAAAGAGGCACAGCTGCTTACCAGGTTGCATCACGCCATTATTGTGGGCGTTGAGGGTCTCGGGCGATTCCCGGGGGGTGGATACTTTATGGTCATGGATTATGTGGAGGGCATCGACCTGCAGTCTCAACTGGAAGTACAACCGTTTTCCATCACAGCCGTGCTGGCCATTCTCGAAAACGTGACAGACGCAATCGGCTACGCGCACGACAAGGGAATCATTCACTGCGACCTCAAACCAGGAAACATCCTGCAGGACAAAAATGGCAATGTTCTGGTGACCGATTTCGGGTTCGCTTTTCTGATCGCCGATGGTGCCGCGACTGTGGGAAACAGTATTGGAGGCACAGCGGGATTTATTGCCCCAGAAATTCTAAGCTGCCAGAGTCTACCCACACCGGCAACAGACATTTACAGCCTGGGCGTACTTTTATGGACGCTGATCACAGGCAGACTGCCCGAGAAACCGTTCATACACTGCAGTGGGGAAAAGGAACTGAAACCCGTTTTCAGAGTTGTAAAACGCTGTCTCTCCGATGATCCCCGGAAACGCTATCAGACAATCACCGAATTGCAGCAGGCATTGATGGTGTTACAATGATAACAGCCCCTTTGATGTTGCTACCTGGAAGAAGATTTATAAAGCCAGTGGAGATTATGCAGTCGTCGACATTCAACTGAAGAAGGAGCAACTTGTTGAGCATTTTCCAGAATATGAAAATAATTGTCGTAGACCTATGATAAAATCGATCAATAACTAAACGCAATCAATCGGTATACTTGTGCTATGTATATTTAGATAAGATCTTCAATGAAAACCTACGTTTATTATTTGATCTCTATCATTGTTATCATTGCCTCTTTCGTCCTGTATCTACTTTATCAGGATGCCGCGCAGCGAAGGTCTTTGAAGGAATATGTCGCAAAAATAAATACCAAAATACAGATGAAGAACATCGGGCTTGCAGTAAAGTACTATAACGACACCTACCCTTCTGGTTTGATGTCATCAGAGACCAAAACAAATCATGATGCACTGAACTGGAGAGTGAGGTTACTTCCGTTTCTTGGTGACCACATTCTTTATCAGCAAATAATATCTCAGCAACAATCAAATGAAGAAACCAGAATTGCCGATTGGGTGAGACATACACCACGCGTCTATATTTCGCCAGCAGGAGAACTCACAGGTAAGATCGATTATAAATCTGGCATGACTTCAATCTTCTTACTGAGACT
>NZ_CALFPF010000349.1 GCF_937919775.1 uncultured Gimesia sp. | reverse complement strand
ATTTACCGGAGATGTGAAAGTTAGCAGAGCATGGAAACGAGATCAGACTTCATGGACGGTTTCCTCGGGGACCAGGTCCTGAGGCACGACCTGCTCTTCTCCCTGAACTCTCAGCACTGTGTCTTCACTTATTTTCAGCATGGGCAGGAACCGTCGCGCAATACGGGCATGTAGTGTGACGCGGGAGTCATCATTGGAATATTCGCGTGATAAGATCAGCGAATGGTCTTCCAGTTCAGAAAGCAGCTTTCCGTTTCCGACGGGGGTATCGACTTCGATGATGACATAACCGGAGGCCAGACGGTCGATCACAGCTTGGGAGAGACGATCCAGACCTTCGCCTGAGATCGCGCTGACACTGATCGCGTTACTATATTTTAAACGCAGGACGTCGAGTTTTGAGCGGTCCTCGACCTTATCCGTTTTGTTAAAGACGAGGATCGCATTCTCATAATCAATGCCGATTTCATCCAGTACTTTATAGACCGTTTTAATATGCTGTTCGGCTTCCGGATTACTGGCGTCAACGACGTGCAGTAACAGGTCCGCCTGCCGGGCTTCTTCCAACGTTGATTTGAATGAGGCGACCAGATGGTGCGGAAGATCCCGGACAAATCCTACCGTATCGCTGAGTAAAATTTCTCCCCAGTGGGGCAGTTCCCAGCGTCTGGTCCGGGTATCAAGCGTGGCAAATAATTTGTCTGCGATGTAGACATCGGCTCCCGTGAGCGCATTCATCAGGGTGCTCTTGCCGGCGTTCGTATAGCCGACGAGTGAAACCGTCAGGTGCTGAAACCGGTGGGAGACCGTTCGTTCTCGGCGGCGTTCGACTTCTGAGAGTTTGCGTTTCAATTCGGCCACGCGACGGTCCAATAATCGACGGTCGGTTTCGAGCTGCTTTTCCCCAGGACCACGGCCTGCACCCACGCCCCCTTCGATGCGTTCCAGGTGAGTCCACAGTCGTTTCAACCGGGGACGGAAATAGAGCAGTTGTGCCAGCTCCACCTGCAGCTTGGCTTCGTAGGTTTTGGCGTGCGTCGCGAAGATATCGAGAATCAATTCACTGCGATCCACGATGACGGTCCCGGTTTCCTCTTCGATGTTTCTGCCTTGCGAAGGAGAGAGATTATTATCAAAAATGATAATCTCGGCATCGACCTGGTCCACCATCCCTTTGAGTTGTGCCAGTTTTCCTTTTCCCAGGCATGTGGCCGGGTGTGGATTCTCCCGATTCTGGACGAGGGTGCCGACAACTTCGACGCCGGCGGTCTCGACCAAACCTTTCAATTCATCCAGCGCCTGGTCTTTATCGATGTGATTTGAAGGGGAAATAACAGAGACCAGGATGGCCTTTTTTGCTTTGACTTGCAGCTCTTCTCGTTTAGGATCCGCCAAGGATGTTCAACCTTATCTAGGATAGACTGGTGTATGATGACTCATTTGTTCTTCCATCTTCTATTTCCCATTTTAACAGGTTATCAGTGGGAGAACAGGCTATTTATTTTTCAGGACACAAAATCTGATCGATAAGTTCATAAACAGTTGACAGGGGAGCTGAATTTCGGGCTGCCGCCGATTACCTGAAAACAGAAAGATACAAATGTTTAAACGTGTGTTTTCATTAAAACGACATCCAGAGCGTCCGCCCGGGTGCAGGCTTCCCAGTATTCTTTAAATTCCT